>JAXGWN010000253.1:0-3293 GCA_040773285.1 Bacillota bacterium | reverse complement strand
GAGGAGTTTCCCCAGAACACCGTCACTCGCTTTGCCAGCACATTGATCTAAGGAGGAACAGATTATGAACGCTATAGAACTTCTGAGCACCAAAAACCTGAGCCGTGAGCAATGGCTGCAGATTCGAAAACAGGGCATCGGAGGCAGCGATGCGGCTGCAGTTTGCGGGCTGAGCCGCTGGAAGTCTCCGGTGGATCTCTGGCTGGACAAAACCGGGGAACTGGATCCAGAACCGTCCGGAGAAGCCGCCTACTGGGGGACATTGATGGAACCAATTGTCCGGCAGGAATTCAGCCGCAGAACCGGTCTCCACGTGGAAGAGCATCCCTATGTCATGCAGCACCCGGAGCATCCCTTCATGCTGTCCAACATCGACGGACTGATTGAGGATCCCAAACGGGGCCTCGGGGTCTTCGAGGCCAAAACCGCCAATGCTTTTGCCCGGCCTGACTGGGAAAGCGGCCTCCCCGATGAGTATGCGCTCCAGGTGCAGCATTACCTGGGCGTCACTGGACTTTCTTTTGCCTGGGTAGCCGTACTGATCGGCGGGAATACCTTCGAGACCCGTCTGGTGGAACGAAACGAGCCTCTCATCCGGGATCTGATCGTTCTGGAGAAACACTTCTGGGACGGGGTGCTGAACCTGATTCCCCCTGTTCTGGATGGCTCGGATGCCAGTTCCAGACTGTTGAACCGGCTTTATCCAGAATCCGCCTCAGAGAAGACAATCCAGCTCCCTGATGAGGCCTTACGCCTGATTGGAATGTACGAAGAAGCACAGCAAAGCGAAAAGGATGCCGCCAACCGGAAGGAGGAATCTGCCAACCGGCTTAAGGCCTTGATGGGGGATGCCGAGACCGCTCAGGCTGGCGACCGTTTGGTCACCTGGAAGAGCATTCAGAGCGAACGGCTGAATACCAAAGCCCTGAAGGCCGAGGAGCCAGGTCTGTACGAAAAATACCTGTCCTGCTCCAGCTACCGCAGATTTTCCATCAAATAGCGTAAAGAAAAGGAGAGATGAACAATGGCTATCGAACAAAGGATCAGTGAAAAATTAGCTGCTGCCCAACTGTCTGTAAAAAATACGCCCGCTGTCCCGGAACCGGAACAAACCCGGACGGCGGTCCCTTCTTGTATGGGTGCTATGGAAGAAGCCAGAACCAGGATGGACCTTCTACAGGAATTCGTCCGCACCATGATGGTGGAGGGACAGGACTACGGAATTGTGCCAGGCAGCAGAAAACCGTCTCTATTAAAGCCAGGTGCCGAGAAACTCTGCGACCTCTTCGGCTTCTCCAAAATCGTCACGATCCTCAGCAGAGTGGAGAACTGGGACGCCCCATTCCTGCACTACGAGGTGAAAGTCACCTTGATCCATAAGAGTACCGGAGCAATCGAAGCGGAGGGAATCGGCTCCTGCAACAGCAAAGAGAAAAAGTTCCTGCATCAGGACACCTGGACCGTTGCCAACACGCTGTTGAAAATGGCTAAGAAGCGGGCTCTGGTGGATGCCGTCCTGTCTGCGACCCGTTCCAGCGGGCTGTTTACTCAGGATCTGGAAGAATTGGATCTGAGGCCGCAGAGCCGTTCAATTTCTCCTGCCACCCAAGAGGCTACTCCTCTTTCTCCCGAACCGAAAGTCACGAAGCCAATACGTCTGGCCACGGATCCTCAGTTAAGAAAGATCCTGGCCTTGTCCGGAGAGCTGAACATCTCCCGGGAAGCTCTCAGCGTCCTGATTCAGAAACGCTACAGAGCAAAGACCAGCAGAGAACTGTCCCTGGCAGCGGCTTCCGATCTGATTCAGTATCTTGTGGAACAACAAAAATAGACTCCCCCAGGGGAGCCTTTTTTTTGCATCTTCCAGGATGGCAGCCAATTGATGCTGCCATCTCATTTTTTCTTCCGGCTGAACCCGGAAGCATCTGAAAAGGAGATCCCAGTATGACCATGCACAATATTAACCAACAATTTCGGGAATTGCTCTGCACCACCTTATGCGAAGACACAGAAAGTTACCTAGTGGAACATCTGATGCAAAAGTACCCATACATTCATCTGCTGATGTCTGTTACGGAACAGGACCTGGTAAAGATCGATGGCATAACCCCCGGTAAAGCCCGCCAGATCCTGGCTCTCCTTAGACTACTGTCTCTGAATCCTTTCCACGGGGAGGACCTACCCATTATCCATGGTCCGGACGATGTATTCCGATTGATGGGTTGGCTTCAGTACGCAGACCGGGAGCACTTCATAGTCTTGGGGCTCAGTACCAAAAATCAGGTTCTTTTGCAGGAGACGGTCTCTATTGGAACCCTGAACTCCTCAGTTGTTCATCCCCGGGAGTGCTTCAAACCGCTGGTGCAGTTCAGCTGTGCCGGAACCCTTCTGGTGCATAATCATCCCTCGGGGATTCCGGAACCCAGCGCTGAGGACATAGGCATTACGAAGCGCCTGGTGGAAGCCGGAGAACTTCTTGGCATCCACGTTCTGGATCACCTGATCATTGGGCGGGGCACGTTTCTATCGTTTAAGGAACTGGACCTGATCTAGAGTCCATCCTGTGTTGCTGGATAACAAACCGGCCGCTCGCATTCCGACGTGTATCTTTTTGTACCTTTTTTTCCATTCCGTTTGTGTATAGCCCCAGGCACTTCGGTAATGAACCTATGACGGCGTTGAAAAGGCAAAGCCATTCACCTGATGCAGGGCTTCTTCAGGAACGTAAGCATCAGGAATAAGTCCTTCTTCAACTAGCCGTCGATCAAATCTATATTCTGGAAAGGAAATCAATAATGCAAACGAACATCGAGGTCTACACCGTAAAAGAGCTGCAGGAGATGCTCAAACTGTCCAAGGGTGCCGCCTACAACCTGATCCACCAGAAGGGGTTTCCCCTTATAAAACTGGGGGATGGCGCTCTACGTATCCCAGCGGCTGAGTTTAAAGTGTGGCTGGAATCAGCCCGGGTCATTCAATAGGAGGTGCGATTATGGCTGGACCAATTTATTGCTGCTATCTAAAAAACGGAAAGCGAGCCTATCGGGTGGTCTGTCGGGTAAAAACCCCTAACCTTAAAATATACCAGAAACTGAAACAGGGCTTCTCAACAAAGGAAGAAGCCCAGAAAATTCTTTAGGAGGTGCCATTATGGCTGGAACAATTTATGACTACAATCTAAAAAATGGAAAACGAGCCTATCGGGTGGTCTATCGGGTGAAAACTCCCAACGGTAAAACCCAACAAAAACAGAAACGGGGGTTTTCAACAAAAAAAGAGGCCCAGACCTTTCT
>JAXGWN010000252.1:0-3294 GCA_040773285.1 Bacillota bacterium | reverse complement strand
TGCCGGCAGCACCTGGTACACCGGATATCTGGCTGCAGCCAGAGAGCAGGGGCTGACCAGCGGTGTGGGACAGAACCTCTTTGCCCCGGACCGGAAAATCACCCGTCAAGAAATGATGGTTCTTCTCTACAATATTCTTAACTCCAGGAACCGTCTGCCGGAGGCAGACGGGAAAGGAGCGGATGCCTTCGGGGATGCCGGTGACGTATCTCCCTGGGCACAGGAAGCCATGGACCGGATGGTGGGGGCCGGGATCCTGGCAGGATCCGGAGGAATACTTCTTCCCCTGGAAACCGCCAGCCGGGCCCAGCTGGCCCAGATCCTCTACAACCTGATTGTCCGCTGACAGACCGGCCTCCCGGAAGGGGGGCCGTCCTTTTCTTTTCCTGTCCCCAACGCCCTGCTGCAGGTATACTGTAGAAAAGAAACGGAGAGGAGAAGGACCATGCAATGCACCCGATGCAGCCATGAACTGTGTGCCCGGAAGGTCCCGGTGTTTGCCGGACTGTCCGGAGAGGAACTGGAGAGGCTGTCCAGCCGGATCGGCGGGGAGACCCGCCGGAAAGGACAGAGCGTCTTCCTGCAGGGGGATGAGGCCCACCGCCTCCTGATCGTCCGGGCAGGAAAAGTAAAACTGGTCCGTTTCAGTGCCGAGGGTGAGGAGAGGGTGCTGGATATCCTGCTGCCGGGAGACTTTTACGGGGAACAGCACCTCTTTTCCCCGGGGACCTATCCCTTCGATGCCGTGGCTCTGGAGGACACTGCCCTTTGCGTGCTGGAGGCTTCCGTACTCCGGGACATGATCCGGGAAAACGGGGAGATGGGGTTAAAGATCATTGAATACCTGGGCCGCCGGCTCCGGATGACCAGGGATATGATCGGGATGCTGTCGGAAGGAAGCGCCCTGCGGCGTCTGGCCGCCTTCCTGCTGTACCGGCAGGACATTCTGGGGGGTGAAATGGTCCTTCTTTCCCGGGAGGACATCGGAAACTCCGTGAATCTCCGGAAGGAAACCGTCAGCCGGAAACTCCATGAACTGGAGGATATGGGTTACGTTTGCCTGGAGGGACACAGAAAGATACGGATTACCAACCAAAAAGGTCTGGAATCCCTGAAATATTGATCAGGATCATTTTTTGCATGGCCGGTTTTCCTTATACTGAGTACAAATAATGGAAATTCGGAGGAACAGAAAATGATTACAGGAAACATGTCACTGGCCGACGTGGTCCGGGACTTCCCGGGAGCCACAGCCATCTTCAATCAGTACCAGGTGGACTATTGCTGCGGAGGAAAGGATTCCCTGGAGGCAGCACTGAAGGAACGGGGTCTTCCGGTGGACAGCTTCGTAAGAATCCTCAACGACGAGGCGGAAAAAGCCGCCAGAAACGCCATCCCCGATGATCTGGAGGCTCTGTACGCTCTGGACACCCCCACCCTGATCCGGCACATCGACGACCGCCATCATGGGAAGGACCGGAACCTACTGTACGAACTGGATGAACTGGTGAACACCATCCTGGTGGTCCACTTCGATGATCATCACGGGGAACTGATTCCCCTGCACCGGCTGTTTGCCGATCTGAAGAAGGAACTGGAGGAGCACTTTGTCCGGGAGGAAAAAGTAGTGTTCCCCGCCATGATCCGTTCCGCCCGCACCGGAAAGGCCGAAGCCGGAGTCCGGGAGGAGATAGCCCGTCTGGAGGAAGAGCACGTAGCCGCCGGTCACCTGATCAAGGAGATTCAGGAGGTGACCCGGAACTTTACTCCGCCGGCCGGAGTCTGCACCACTTACATGGTTACCTACCGGAAACTTCAGGAACTGGTGGAAGACATCTTCATGCATATCTATAAGGAAAATGCTGTCCTGTTCCCGGTCTTCGCCCGGGACGTGCAGTAGAGAAGGCAGAAATTGTGTCAAAGCCCCCCTGGTGCTACAATGAGGACAGACGGGGGTGAGATCATGAACTGGACCGCAGATTGGAAACGGTGTGCACTCTGTTTGCCGGAAAAGACGGAACAGGCTGGGATGAAATCTGCCCGGAATAGAATAAAATAAATTGCAGTCCCGGTTTTTTACACCGGGACTGCGTTCAGTTTTCCCGGGAGCCGGAAATACTGCTGTCTGCTGGTCTGCCGGACGTCCGGCAGGGAAAGGGGATACAAAGATGAAATCCACGGAGAAACTGTTGCGTAAAATGGTTCCGGTGCTGCTGGTGATTTTTCTGGTACTGGTCCTGCCCCTGGGGGGCTGCTCCTCCGGGGAGGGAGAGGCACCGGGATCCGGGACAGAGGAGCCGACGGCCACTCCGGGCAGTCCGGAACTGGAAGCCCCTGCGGAGGAGGAACCGGGTACTCTCACCACCGGAGATCTGGCGGAACTGTTCCGCCGGGGAGGCCAGCTGAACGAACTCAGCTATACAATGGTCTACCGGGGGACAGGGATGGATGAAATGGAGACCCGGATCTGGATGAAAGAGGGGCGGATGCGCACCGAGGCCGACATGGGGGGGATGAAATCCGTCATGATCATGGACGGAGACAACGTCTGGATGCTGGATGAGGCGGCCCGTACCGCGATCCGGTTCCCGGCGGACGGAAATCCCATGGAGTCGGAAGGATATTCCCTGGAGGACTTTACCGCCGAGGTGGAGGAAACCACCTTCACCCAGGTGGGGGAAGAAACCATAAACGGTGTGCCCTGCTATGTGGTGGAAACCACTCAGGAGGGGTCTGTCATCCGGATGTGGCTGCATAAGGAGACGGGTTTTGTCATGAGGGTGGAAGGAACCGGTGACGGAGAAGACTACGTGATGGAGATCCGGGACTTCCAGGCGGGCGGTGTGGACGACAGCCTGTTTGAAGTACCGGGAGACTATGAGATCACGGACCTTGGGAACCTGGAGATTCCGGGAATGCCCGCCATGCCCTGATGCGGCTTTGCTGTCTGTCCGGAAGAACCGGTTCCCCGGGGGACCGGCTCTTTTTCAGAATGGTCTGTTGTAGAATGTTTGAATGCATTGAACCATCAGTTCATGGCTTCATCCACTCTTTTTTATTAAAGGCATGAAAGGATTCCATTGGGGCGTTGTCCCAGGATGTGAATTTGTTGGAGCAGTTTCTGATAAAACCGCCGGCAGGGGTTGCTTCTGTTTTCCCGTCAAAGCAATCTTCAGTCCAAAATTATCTGCGCATGAGTGCCTCACCTCCTTTACGGCGTGAAAAAAGACACCTCGGTTAGAAGTGCCTTGAAAATTACATTATGCTTTTAAGGTAATAGTCGTATATATAACC
>JAXGWN010000251.1:0-3334 GCA_040773285.1 Bacillota bacterium | reverse complement strand
GTGCGGTCAGTTTTTCTTCCGGCATGGCAGCGATCAGTTCCGTGCTATTTTCCCTGTTACGGCCCGGGGACAATCTGGTGGTGCACCGGACTCTTTACGGATCCAGTTATAATGTGACGGCTAAACTTCTGCCGGAATATGGAATCGGATGCCGCAGTGCGGACCTGAGAAACCCGGAGAATCTCCTTCAGGTGATTGACGACCGGACCCGGGTGATATATTTTGAGACACCTGCCAACCCCAGCCTCGATATTATTGATATTGAAGAGGTGGCCCGCATTGCCGGCCCACGGGGAATCCGGGTGGTGGTGGATAACACCTTTGCCACCCCGGTCTTCCAGCGTCCCCTTACCCTGGGGGCCGATGTGGTGGTTCACAGCGCCACGAAGTACATTTGTGGCCACGGGGACGTGGTGGCCGGGGTGGCCGTTGCCCGGGACCTGGAATATGTGCACCGGCTGAAATTTGACTATATGTGTGAGTTCGGTGGGGTACTGAGCCCTTTTAACGGATGGCTCCTGCTCCGGGGAATGAAGACTCTGGGCCTGCGGATGCGACAGCACGAGGCCAATGCACGGGAAGTGGCGGCGTATCTTAACGGACATGGAGCTGTCCGCCAGGTCTGGTATCCGGGTCTTCCCGGAACGGAAGGACATGAGACTGCCTCCCGCCAGATGAGCGGTTATGGGGCTGTTATAAGTTTTGAGGTGCAGGGGGATGACGATGCTGCCAGAAACGTGGTGAACTCTGTGAAACTGGCCCGGCTGGCGGTGAGTCTGGGGGATACGGAGACTCTGATCGAATTGCCGGCGGCCATGACCCACCGTGGGTATCCTCCGGAGATTCTGGAGGAATTTGGTCTTTCCCGGAAAATGATCCGAATATCAGTGGGATTGGAAGACCCGGCGGATCTTATGGAAGACCTGGACCGTGCTCTGTGTGGAAAATGATTTCTCCATGCTTCCGGTTGAAAAAACCAGGTTGTCCCGGTATACTGTTAACAATGGAAACGGCTGTCCGCCGGATGGCACGACCTAACCTGTAAACTGAGGAGGAATTGATATGAAGGCATTTGTTAACAAGGATGATTGCATCGGCTGCGAACTGTGCGCCAGTGACCACCCGGACGTGTTCAGCATGGACAGCGACGGTCTGGCCGTGGCCATTGAGGCTGAGCTGGACGGCGCCCTGCTGGAAGAAGCTCAGGCTGCCGTGGATGATTGCCCCACCTCTGCCATCAGTGTAGAGTAGTTCGGACCGAAAAGGGACCTCCTGATGGAGGTCCCTTTTCGGTAGGCATAAAAAAACCGGAGCCAGAGGCTCCGGATAAATGACAGGGTTATTTAGACACTACATTTTCAGCTTGGGGGCCTTTGGCTCCCTGGGTTACAGTGAAAGTAACCTCTTCGCCTTCATCCAGGGTTCTGAAACCATCTTTCTGGATCTGGGAGAAGTGTACGAATACATCCGTTCCATCCTCAGACTCGATGAATCCGAAACCTTTTTCAGAATTAAACCATTTTACTTTTCCATTAGCCATGCGTTTTTTGTTCCTCCAAAATTTTATTAACCCTAACTCGGTAAATCATATTAATAAAATTTGGAAATTAATGGATCTGTGAAACACATCTCTTCAATAATTTCTAACTTACTTAATAGAATTACTCTTGTTTCAGGTACAGGCTTATCATAATCCTTTTTGGGGGAATATGCAAACTCTTTTTCAGTTTTCGGACGATTTCGTTATAATTTCCCTAAATAATCCGTTAAAAAGCCAGAATAACCCGGCCTGATGGTATAATGTGGGCAGAACGGAGGGGTTGCGTGGAACTGAAATGGCATCGGGACCTGCCCCCGGCCAGGTGGGACAAAAAGCCGGTTAAGCAAATCACCATACGGATCAGCCCCGAGAGCGGACTGCGGGTGACGTCCTCAGCCGGTGTTCAGGAGAAAGTGGTGAGGGAACTTCTGCAGAAACGGGAGCCCTGGATCCGCAGGCATCTGGTAAGAATGGAAGAAATACGGTCGATCCGGGACAGAATTCTCCGTTACGGGGATACGGTACTGTATCGGGGAAAAACCTACGTGCTGGAGGAAGCCTGTGGTTCTGAACCAGGGTCCGTCCGGATCCGGGGGGAACGCCTGTTGGTGGAAGGGGGAAAGCCCGATTCCCGGAACCTGAAGGATTCTCTGTACGTCTGGTACCGGAGGCAGGCTGAAGAAGAGATATCTTCCAGGGTGCGTGTCTGGCAAAACCGGTTTCCGGTAGTGGCCGGTAAAGTAAGTATCCGCAATCAGAAAAGCCGGTGGGGCAGCTGCAGTGCCCGGGGCAACCTGAGTTTTAACTGGAGGCTGATACTGGCCCCGCCGGAGATTCTTGATTATGTGGTGGTTCATGAAATGGCGCATCTTCTCCGGATGAATCACTCCGTGCAGTTCTGGTCTGAGGTGGAGACCCTGATTCCTGATTACCAGGCACGCAGGCGCTGGCTGCGGGATCATGGTCATCTCCTGGAAATATAAGATTATCTGAAAGGCGGTATTGTTATGGCGGAGAAACGTTTGAGAAAGTCTGAGGACAAGAAGATTCTGGGAGTCTGTGGGGGAATTGCGGAATATTTCAACATAGACCCCACGGTGATCCGGGTGCTCTGGGCAGTGATATCCCTGTTCTATGGGGTCGGAGTTTTTCTGTATATTGTTCTGGCATTCGTGCTGCCACAGCCTGAGAGTGCTCCGGCTGCCCGTGATGAGGATGACATCGTGGTGGAGGTGGCCGATCAGCCGGAGGATGACAGACCGGAACTTTAGGTGGAGTCCATGAAATGGCAACGGGTCCATGACGGTATCGTTCTGATCACCCTGGGTCTGCTGATTCTATTGTTCACCTTGGGTGTCCTCCGGTTTCCCATTCTGAAGACCCTGTATATGTTCTGGCCGGTCTTTATAATCGGGGCAGGTATCAATCTGATGTTCCGCCGGTTTCCGGTGGTGGAAACTGTGGTGTTTTTCCTGACCGTGGTTCTGTTCCTGGGTCTGGGCCTGTCCCTGCAGGGTTCCGCCCCGGGAGAAATCCGTCAGCCAGGAACCCCGTCCGGGGAACTTCCGGCAACGGCGGAACTGGAGACAGAGCTGGCTGAAATCCGGATTCAGGGGACAGATACCGGGGACGCTGCATACCGTCTGGAAGCTGCCGGGCAGTTGCCTGAGGCAGTCTGGAAACCGGAAGAAAGCCTGCTGGAACTCAAGACAGGAGTATCCTCCGGCCGGGATCTCCTTCCCTGGGGGGAAGGCCGAAGGATCCGTCTGGAACTGGACAGCACAAGAACCTGGG
>JAXGWN010000250.1:0-3341 GCA_040773285.1 Bacillota bacterium | reverse complement strand
AGCCATTGCGGTGGGAGGAGCCAGACACGGGGGACAGGAACTGGCCCTGGCCGGACTGGTCAATTATTTCATGGCCGTACAGATGGTTCCAGTGGGTCTGGCGGAGTACCAGGGGGCCCTGGGACTTTCCCTGGTGAAGGATTCCCCGGGGAATCTGGAGGGGGACCTGTGGACCGATTATGAATTTAAGGAAATGGGAGCGGTGGAGTGTCTCAGGGCCTATGGGAAGAAAATGGCGGATCTTCTTCTGGCTGCAGAAGGGGGGAGGACCCGGTGAGGATGGAACTGACCCCGGAGGAGACTCTGTGGCTGCAGGAGGTAAGAAAAGACCTTCACCGGCATCCGGAGGCGGGGTTCCGGGAGACCCGGACCGCTGCCCGGATTGCCCGGGAACTGGAGGGACTGGGTCTGCCGGTGGAAACCGGAATCGGCGGAACCGGGGTGGCCGCTGTGCTGGATACCGGACGTCCCGGACCCCTGGTCATGCTCCGGGGGGATATGGACGCCCTGCCGGTGGCTGAAGAGACCGGAGCTGTATTTTCTTCCATGATACCTGGTATGATGCATGCCTGCGGTCACGATGTGCACATGTCCTGGGTCCTGGGGGCGGCAGCCCTGCTGACCCGTCACCGGGAGAGTCTTTCCGGCCGGGTGCTGTTTCTCTTTCAGCCGGCGGAGGAGTCCCTGGGAGGCGCCCAGGAGGTGATCCGTTCAGGTTTGTTTGAGCGGTATCCGGTGGATGCAGCATTTTCCGGCCATGTCTGGCCCCTGCCCACCGGGCAGGTCCGGCTGATCCGGGGAGACGCCCTGGCATCTTCGGCCCATATCGAGATTGTGATCACCGGACGGGACGGGCACGGGGCCAGACCCCATCATGCGGTAAACCCCATCCCCGGGGCCTGCACGGTGGTTTCCTCCCTGATGAATCTCATGGCGGCCCACCGGAACCCCCAGGACGAGGAAGTGCTCAGCATCTGCAGCATCCGGGCCGGGGAAAAATTCAACGTGATTCCCGCTTCAGTGACCATTCTGGGTACAGCCCGCACCTTCAGCGGGGAAAAGATGAAAGATCTGGAGGAGAGGACCGGCACCCTGGTACAGGGAGTGGCCGGCGGATTCGGGCTGACTTCCATCTGCCGGTTCCTGAACGTGTATCCTCCGGTTCACAATGATGAATCCCTGGTGCAGCTGGCTGCCGGGGTACTGGAGAAGATTCTGGGGCCGGGCAGTCTTGAGATCACCGGGAAAGGGGTTATGGTGGCAGAGGATTTCGCCTGGTACGGGGAACTGTTTCCCACCTGTTATCTGCTGGTGGGGGGAGGAACCGGAACCGGCGGACTCCATACCAGCACTTTCTGTCCGGAGGAGCCGGTGATTCCGGCCGGGGCCCGGATCCTGGCTGCCTGTGCCGCTGCCCGGCTGGGGGTGTGATCTTTTTTCCTGCCGGCAGTCGTGGTATGATACCGGAAGAGGAAAACACCGGGAGGGAACCATGAGCAGAACCAGACTCAGTATAAAATTTGCGGGGCTTCTAAGCCTCATCGTCCTGATCCCCATTCTCAGCACACTGTATGTCTACCAGGGGAACATGGACCTGGTGGAGACCGGCACCACCCAGAAGATGTTCCGGGAGCGTTATGCCAGTTACGATCAGGTGTTTGACTATGTGGAGGTCACCTATGGCCGGGATATGGGGATACCCCGGATTTCCCGGGCCATCCAGCAGCTGCTGAACCATTACCAGGCCAGACTGCAGGTGGTGCAGGCGGCCGGGACCGTACTGTTCGACTCCGAAGATCCCATGGCTCCTCCGGAAGTGATGGATCTTAATTATGAACTGAAACTGTCGGATCCAAGGGATCTGTTTTCCACCAGAAACAAGTACATCCGTCCACTGCGGCAGGTGGTCCCCGGGGATGAACTGGAACTGAACCCCCGGGAACAGGTGTTGGCCTATGCCATCATCACCGACGATATGAAGATACTGGAGGCCAACCTGTATCAGGACATGCGGCAGTACTATCTGAGACCTTATTATGTGGGGGCTCTGGCCTTTCTGCTGCTGCTGAGTGCTTCGCTCTGGATTCTGTGGCGGGAGATCCTGGTGCCCATCCGCAACCTGCGGCAGTCCACCAGGAAGGTGGCCGCCGGCAATCTGGATTTCCGGATGGACTGCAGCACGGACAATGAGATCGGGGACCTGTGCGAGGATTTCAGCCAGATGAAGCAGAGACTGATGAAGTCCCTGCAGAAACGGCTGGAAGAAAAGGACCAGAGCAGGATGTATGTGAAAAGCATTGCCGAGGATCTCCGGGAACCGGCTGAGCGGCTGGAGGCACTGCGGGAATCCCTGCCGGAGGATAAGGCCCTGGAGCTGGAACGGATCGGCCGGGAACTGAACCGGACTCTGGAAGACCTGAGCCGTTATACGGACTATGAACTGAGCCGCTTTGTTCTGGAGCGGGAGATCATATCCAGCTACCGGTTCTTTGCCATCCTGAAGGACCGCCGGGCAGCCAACCATACGGAGCGGGCCTGGATAGAGATCCGTGAACCCAGGGAAAACTCCATGCTGTATCTGGATATCAAGCGGATGATCCGCATGATCGACAATCTGATCATGCGGATGGATGACTATACCCAGGGGAGCGTGCCCATTATTGTTGAGAGCGCCTCTGACGTGCTGGAATACAACATGCTGCAGATCAAAATGTTCTGGGAGGATCCGGGTGTGCTGGAGGAGGCCACCCTGGAGGATACCCTGGAGCATGCCTACCGGCAGTCGGTGCCCCGGCACAAACAGGAACTGGCCGCCGCTCTGGTTTTCACCAGGGAGGTTCTGGAGGATCTGAAAGGGGATATGGAACTGATCAGCGGGGACGGACAGGTGGGCTTCATCATCCGGATCCCCCGTTACACACCGGACATGCAATAGAAGGAGGGCACAATATGCGACACATCAGATGGATTCCACTCCTGCTGGCGGTCCTGCTGCTGGCCGGATGCGGCGGCGGCGCAGAGGCTTCGCCGGATCCGGTTCCGGAGCCGGAACCCGGACAGATTGAGGTGAGCGGACCGGAGACTGAGCCGGAACCGGAGCCTCCGGCAGACCCCCGGGAAAGCATAGACCTTGGCCTGAAGCCGGATGAGAGCGGGAAAATCATGGTGCTGATGTACCACAACATAGGTCCGGAAGAGGCGGAGTGGGTCCGCACTCCGGAAAACTTCCGCAAGGATCTGGAAATCCTGTATGAGGAAGGGTACCGTCCGGTGAGGCTCACGGATTTTGTGGAGGGAAACATCACCACACCGGCCGGGTTTACCCCGGTGGTGATCACCTT
>JAXGWN010000249.1:0-3360 GCA_040773285.1 Bacillota bacterium | reverse complement strand
GTGGCCATTGGATCATTTTTTGGAGGCATGCTGATCACCGGTCTCATTGACAAACTGATCCCGGATATGGAAAACCCCCACGAGGTTCACTCCGTGGAGGAGGTCCGGGAGATCACCGGCTGTGATGTGCCGGAGGAGATGGATCCGGTCCTCCGGGCCAGCCGTCTGCAGCGGATGGGACTTATGACCGTGCTGGCGGTGACGGCCCATAATTTTCCGGAAGGCTTTGCCACACTGATCTCCACCCTGAAGGATCCAAGTCTTGGGATTACGATTGCCATGGCCATTGCCATCCACAATATTCCGGAGGGGATTGCGGTGTCGATTCCCTTCTACTATGCCACGGGCAGCCGTTCCAAGGCCTTTATGTACTCCGTGATCTCCGGCCTGGCGGAACCGGCTGGAGCCATTGTGGGATACCTGCTGCTGTCCACGATTCTGACCGATACCGTATTCGGGATTGTGTTTGCCGGTATCGGGGGGATCATGGTGTTTATCGCCCTGGATCAGCTGTTGCCTACGGCCCGGGAATACGGGGAGCATCACTATTCGATTGTGGGTCTGGTGGCCGGCATGGCCCTGATGGCCGTCAGCCTGCAGCTGTTCCTGTAGGAAGAAAGGACCGATCTATGGATGCATTCCTTCCGGACCCTCTCGGGTTTCACGGAATCGGGGAGATGGACCGTCTGGGCTTCCGGGGCCAGGGGGTAAACATCCTGGTATTTGAGGTGCCGGAAACCGGGCATGCGGACCGGGTCGAGGCCTCGGTCCGGTATATGGCCCCGGAGGCCAATGTCCTCCGGGCCTGGTTCAATCTGCATCCCTTCCACAGAAATGATCTGATCCGCTACATTGTGGAGGAGAACATCCATATTGTGAACATTTCCCTGGCGGCTGCCGGATATCCCGAAGAGTTCCTGCGGACCCTGGATGAATTCATCCGGCGGGGACTGCTGGTGTTCAGTGCGGCAGGAAACGAGGGGGACCGGGGCCCCTTTGGCCTGGCCTCTGATGTGGGCATCATGGTGGGGGCGGTCTCTCTGCAGCCCGACGGGACGGTCCGGAAGGATGAGTCCTCGGCGATTTCCCGCTGGCTGGACTTTATGTTTCTGAAGCCGCCGCGGGATCTGGCCGGTATGGGAACCAGTTTTGCCTCACCCATGGCCGCCGGGTTTGCCGCCCGGATTCTGTCGGGCTATGGGGGAATGCACCAGAAGGAAATGTACTGGATTCTGCGGGCCCTGGCCCTGGATATGGCGGAGCCGGGGTGGGACCGGTATACCGGCTGGGGAATTCCGGTTTTCCGGGAGGACCGGATGGACCCGGTGTACCGGGAGATTCTTGCTGTCAGGCAGAAGGATAAAGAAAAGGAGAAACCTTCCGGACACTGGCTGGGGCGGCTTTTCACCGGAGGCTGGAACCGATAGGTTCCGCCTCCGGTTTTCTTTTTCCGTATGCAGGGTTCCCGGTGGAAAAATCGAAATGTACAAAGGTAGAGACAACAGGACAGGAGATAAACATGCTGAACGATAAACGGTTTATGAAGCGCCACGGGGCACCGGAAAGGCGGGGCCGCTACGTTCTGTACTGGATGCAGCAGGCCCAGAGGACCCGGGAGAACCATGCCCTGGATCTGGCAGTGCAGCTGGCCAATGAGAGATCCCTGCCGGTGGTGTGCTGTTTCATTCTTACACCAGGATACCCGGAAGCCAATGTCCGCCACTATACCTTCATGCTGGAGGGGTTGGCGGAACTGAAGGACTCCTTTCGTGAACTGGGGATTCCCTTTGTCCTGCTGGAAGGGACACCTCCGGGGGCCCTGGGTCCTCTACTCTCCTCTGCCAGCGCTCTGGTCACCGACCGGGGATACCTAAGACACCAGAGGAAGTGGCGGGAGGAGGCGGAGAAACTGGCAGCCATGGAGACGGTTTCCTTCTGGGAGGTGGATACCGATGTGGTGGTTCCGGTGGAGGCGGCCAGCGGGAAAGAGGAGTACAGCGCCCGGACCCTGAGACCGAAGATCCACCGGCAGATGGAATTCTATCTGAGACCGGAGGAGTCCCCCCGGCCTGTTCTGCAGGGAGATCTGAAGGAACTGGTGCCGGAGGTCCTCCTGCAGGAAAAACCCATAAGCATCCCGGACACTCTCTCCCGGCTGAAAATTGATCCTGCCGTGGGTGCGGTGAAGCGGTTCCGGGGAGGGGAGAAGGCGGCGGCCCGGCGGCTGGAAGAGTTTCTTCTGGAAAGACTTCACCGGTACGGGGACAGCAGCCATCCGGAGGAGGAACTGGGATCGGGGCTCAGTCCATACCTCCATTTCGGTCAGATTTCTCCGGTGCGGATTGCCCGGGCGGTGATCCGGGAAACCGGTGAACAGAGCGGAATCCGGGAGGCGGCCGATTCCTTTCTGGAGGAACTGGTGGTCCGCCGGGAACTGGCGATAAATTTTGTCTGGTATAACCAGGAGTATGACCGGTTTTCCGGAATGACCTATCCATGGGCCTACCGGACCATGGAGGATCACCGTGGGGACCCCCGGCCGGAACTCTACACTATGGAGGACCTGGAGGGGGCGGCCACCGGGGATCCCTGGTGGAACGCCGCCATGGAGGAAATGGTGCATACCGGCACCATGCAGTCCTATATGAGGATGTATTGGTGCAAGAAGATTCTGGAATGGAGCCGGACTCCGGAGGAGGCGTATGAAAGAGCAATTCTTCTGAACAACCGGTACTTCCTGGACGGCCGGGACGCCAACAGTTATGCCGGAGTGGCCTGGTGTTTCGGAAAGCATGACCGGGCCTGGAGTGAGAGGGATGTGTTCGGGAAACTGAGATATATGAATGCGGCGGGACTCAAAAGAAAGTTCCGGATGGAAGGCTATGTGGAGCGGGTACGGAAGCTGAAGGAGGCGGAAGGAAATGTCTCAGATTGAGCAGATGGAATACACTGTGATGAAGAAGTCAGGCCATTTTGAGGTGAGGGAGTATCCGGATACTCCGGTGGTGCTGGCCGCGACCGGACCCGAGGACGATTACCGGGAGGCTTTCCGGCGCCTGTACGCTTATATCACCGGAGCGAACCGGCAGGAAGTCCGCCTGGAGATGACGGCTCCGGTCCTGCAGACAGAAAAAGAAGGCCAGGAGTTTCTGGCCTTCGTGGTGCCTGCAGCGCAGCAGCAGATGGTGCCGGTTCCGGAGGATGATAGTCTCACACTGGATCTTTTCCCCGGGGGCCTCTACGGCTCTGTGGAGTTCCACGGGCTGGCGGGGGAGAGGAGCCGGCAGGTGCATCTGAAAAGTCTTCTGGACTGGCTGGATGACAGCGATTTTGATGTTACCGGAGCGCCGGAGGTGCTGG
>JAXGWN010000248.1:0-3367 GCA_040773285.1 Bacillota bacterium | reverse complement strand
CCTGGGGGACTACAAGGGCCTTAAGGTGGAAAAACAGGTCTTTGAAATCTCTGATAGTGATGTGAATGCGGAACTGGAGGTAATGCGGGGCCGTTACGCCAAGATGGAGGAAGTGGAGGAGGGCACCCTGGAAAACGGGGATGTGGCCCTGTTCGATTTCGCCGGATACGTGGATGACGTTGCCTTCCCCGGAGGGTCTGCGGAAGACTACAGTCTGGAAATCGGTTCCGGATCCTTTATCCCGGGATTCGAGGAACAGATGGTGGGTATGGTGTCCGGTGAGGAAAAGGATATCAACGTGGAATTCCCGGCGGAGTACCATGCGGAGGAACTGGCCGGAAAACCTGCTGTCTTTAAGGTGACCCTGAAAGGGATCAAGAGAAAGAAAGTGGCTGATCTGGACGATGATTTCGCCCGGGACGTCAGCGAGTTCGATACCCTTGACGAACTGAAAGAGGATCTGAGAAAGAAAATGCAGAAAAGCTCCGACGAAATGAGTCAGGGCTCCATGAGAATGGATCTGCTGGAAAAGGCTGCTGAAAATGCCGATGTGGAAGTTCCCGAGGTGATGATCAGCGCCAAGATTGACAGTTACGTGAAGGAACTGGAAAACAGGCTGAGACAGCAGGGTGTGGACCTTAACATGTATCTGCAGATGTCCGGCATGGATCTGGATAAAATCCGGGAGGAATACCGGCCCCAGGCTGCATCCCAGGTGAAGATCGATCTTATGCTGGAGGCAGTGGCCTCAGCGGAGAGCCTTGCGGCCAGCGAAGAGGACATCACCTCTGAGGTGGAGCGGCTGGCAGTCATGTACGGCCAGGAGCCGGATAACATGAGAAAATTCTTTGAGTCCCAGGGAACCCTGGAGCACATTTCCGGTGGAATCCGTCTGGAGAAGGCAGTGGCCCTGATTGAGGAACATGCCGATGTGACCGAGGTCCCCGGTGTGCGGGCTGAATAACCCTGTGCAGTCTGTCTGAAAAGCGATATAATAGAGTACAGGGGTGTCAGCACTGCCACCCCTGTATTTTTTCCGTATGAAAGGTGGGATATCATGGCACCATTGATTCCTATGGTTGTGGAACAGACGGGTCTCGGTGAGAGATCCTACGATATTTACTCCCGGCTTCTGAAAGACCGGATCATCTTCCTGGGTGGCCCCATTGACGACATCACTGCGAACCTGGTGATCGCCCAGCTGCTGTTTCTGGAAAGCGAGGACCCGGAGAAGGATATCTACATTTATGTGAATTCCCCCGGCGGCTCCATTACCGCCGGCATGGCAATTTACGATACCATGCAGTACATCCGCTGCGACGTATCCACCATCTGCGTGGGACTGGCTGCCAGCATGGGGGCGTTCCTCCTGGCAGCCGGAACCAAAGGCAAACGGTTTGCTCTGCCCAATGCCGAGGTGATGATCCATCAGCCCCTGGGCGGAGCCCAGGGACAGGCGGCGGATATTGCCATCCAGGCCAAACGCATCCTGAAGATGCGGGAGGACCTGAACCGTATTCTGTCGGAAAAAACCGGTCAGCCCATTGATGTGATTGAGCGGGATACCGACCGGGATCACTTTCTCACGGCCCAGGAGGCAGTGGAATATGGCCTGATCGATCAGGTTATGACCAACAGAAAGTAGATCCCAAGGAGGTACTATGAATCAGAAACGCAAGGAATCCCTGAGGTGCTCCTTCTGTGGGAAAGCCCAGGAGGAGGTCCGCCATCTGGTGGCAGGGCCTGGGGTATTCATCTGCGATGAGTGCATTGAACTGTGCAGCCGCATCGTAGAGGAGGAACTGTACGACGATACGACCGGGGAACTGGATCTGGGGGAGATTCCCCGGCCCATGGAAATCAAGGAGTCCCTGGACCAGTATGTGGTGGGCCAGGACGATGCCAAAAAAGCTCTGGCCGTGGCCGTATACAACCATTACAAAAGAATCGGCCAGAGCGTAGGGGAAAACGACGTGGAACTGGCCAAGTCCAATATTCTGCTGCTGGGACCCACCGGCAGTGGAAAGACTCTGCTGGCCCGTACCCTGGCCAGGATTCTGCAGGTGCCCTTTGCCATCGCCGATGCCACAACCCTGACCGAGGCCGGGTATGTGGGGGAGGATGTGGAAAACATTCTCTTGAGGCTGGTGCAGGCCGCCGATTACGATATTCAGAAAGCCGAAAAGGGCATTATCTATGTGGACGAGATCGATAAGATTGCCCGGAAATCGGAAAATCCCTCCATCACCCGGGACGTGTCCGGGGAAGGGGTACAGCAGGCCCTGCTGAAGATCATTGAGGGAACCCAGGCAAATGTGCCTCCCCAGGGGGGACGGAAGCATCCCCACCAGGAGTACCTGCAGATCAATACGGAGAACATTCTGTTTATCTGCGGAGGAGCTTTCCAGGGTCTTGAAAAAATTATTGCCCGCCGGGTGGGAACCAAGGCCATCGGGTTTGGGTCCAATGTGGAAAGACTGAAGGAGGATTCTGCGGAACTGCTGAAAAAGCTGGCACCGGAGGACCTGCTGAAATATGGTCTGATCCCTGAGTTCATCGGCCGGCTGCCGGTGACGGTGGCCCTGGAGTCGCTGGATGAGGCAGCCCTGGTCCGGATTCTGACGGAACCCCGGGACGCCCTGGTGAAACAGTACAGAAAACTTTTTGAATACGAGGATGTGGACCTGGAGTTTGAACCGGACGCTCTGGAGGCCATTGCCAAAGAGGCCTTAAACCGTAAGACCGGAGCCAGGGGCCTGCGGAGCATACTGGAGGAGGTCATGATGAACGTCATGTACGAGATTCCCTCCAGGGACGATGTGACCCGCTGTGTG
Source organism: Bacillota bacterium (assembly GCA_040773285.1). Taxonomy (GTDB): domain Bacteria; phylum Bacillota; class TC1; order TC1; family UBA5767; genus JAXGWN01. The sequence goes on along the minus strand of JAXGWN010000248.1, from coordinate 533 downwards.
GTTACCCGCAGTACCGTGGAGAACCGGGAGGATCACGTTTTGTTCACCGGGTACGTATAAAAGACATGAATTGCATAAAAAATTAAAAAGCAGCAGGTAACTGTTGCTTTTTTTACAGAGGTGATGAATTTGGAGAAAAAGAGAACAGCAGTGCCGGTGAATCTGGAAACGGTGCCCATGCTGCCCCTGAGAGGCATCGTGGTGTATCCCCATATGGTGATCCATCTGGACGTGGGACGGGACAGTTCCCTGAAATCTGTGGATATGGCCATGGAGGAGGACCGCCTGATATTTCTGGCGGCCCAGAAGGACCCCCAGGAAAACGAGCCGGAATTTGACGATATGTATGCCATGGGAGTTCTGGCGGAAGTAAAGCAGCTGCTCCGTCTGCCGGGGACCACGGTGCGGATTCTGGTGGAGGGCCTGGGCCGGGCCAGGATGCACCGCTTTATTGATGAGGACGGAATGTACAAGGCGGAAATTGAGAGAATTTCCGAGGATCCTGCAGAGGCCGATCTGGAACTGGAGGCTCT
>JAXGWN010000247.1:0-3375 GCA_040773285.1 Bacillota bacterium | reverse complement strand
CTGGGGGTCACCATGATGATCGGGGCCCTGGTATTTCTGGGCTGCCCCCTGCGGATGATCCTCCGGCTGGCTGGCGGTGACCTGAACGCCCTGGTGGGTCTGGCCGGGTTCGTATCCGGAATCGCCATCGGAATCATCTTTCTGAAACGGGGTTTCTCCCTGGGGAGGAGTTACGCCCAGCATAAGGCCAGCGGCCTGATGCTCCCGGGCTTTGCCATCCTGCTTCTGATTCTTCTGGTGGCGTTCCCCGGAAAACTGATTCTGGGCGCCGCCCACGCACCCGCCCTGGCTGCCCTGGTGGCCGGTCTTCTGGTGGGAGCCGCTGCCCAGCGCACCCGGCTGTGCACCGCCGGCGCTTTCCGGGACGTGATCCTGATCCGGGACTTCTCCCTGATGTACGGAGTTGTGGCCATTTTCCTGGCCGCCCTGATCGGCAACCTGATCCTGAACCCCGGTGCCGTTAACGTATCCTTTGCCGGACAGCCGGCCGCCCATACCGACGGCCTCTGGAACTTCCTGGGTCTTCTGGTGGTGGGCTTAAGCGCCACCCTGCTGGGAGGCTGCCCTCTGCGGCAGACCATTCTCAGCGGTGAAGGGGACAACGATGCAGTGGTCACCTTCTTCGGAATGCTGGTGGGTGCCGGTCTGTCCCATAACCTGGGTATGGCCGGCAGTGCCGATGGGGTTGCCCTGGCCGGCCAGGCGGGCACCATTGTCTCCCTGCTGATTGCCCTGGCCATCGCCATGGCCTATACTGTCCGGGCCAAGGCCTGAGAGAAACTTCCTGAAAGGAAAGGTGAATGATATAATGAGTATTACGGTCGATGCCCGGGGCCGCAGCTGCCCCGAGCCTGTCATCATGACAAAAACTGCTTTGGAGAAAGCAGGCGGTGGAACCGTCACAGTCCTTACCGACACTGCTGTGGCCCGGGACAATGTCAGCCGCATGGCCGGCAGTCTGGGCTGGAAGTCCACGGTTCAGGAAAATGACGGAGAATTCACCATCACCTGCACCCGATAACATGACAGTCTACTACATCACATTTCATTCTGTATCCGATTCCCTGGCCCTGGAGCGGGAAGTGAAAAAGCAGGGGCTGGACTGGCTGAAACTGGTTCCGGTCCCCCGGGAGATCAGTTCCAGCTGCGGCGTGGCTGCCCGGTTCGACCCGGAGCATCTCCCTGCGGTGGAATTGCTTCTGAAGGATCTTCCCTTCCAGGTGGAGGGGATCCATCCCCTGGACCAGACACAAAAAAAGAGCCTTATGGAAAGGCTCCGGGAAAAGAGACAACAGGAGTAGGCAGCCGCCTACTCCTGTTTTTCCATTTCAGCACGGGTTTCCAGCAGGGTCAGCAATGTGGAATCCATATGCTGCATTCCGCTTCTGCCCACCGCCTCCAGGTTGCGGATGGACCGGTCGCAGCTTTCCTCCACAATTCCCTGGGCGTCCCTGAGGTAGACCCCCTGGGCCGCCAGCATGGCATAGGTGTATGCCTCCACCGCTGCCGTCTCCAGTTTCAGGGCGCAGGTGGCCTTGGCCCCATCGCATAGGGTTCCGGTCAGATTGGCCAGCATTCCCTTTATGGCCCCTTCCACCTTTTCCAGTTCCCGGGTCTCCAGCCAGGCCAGGGCCGCAGCGGTTCCCAGACCGGCCGACACACTGCAGCCGCACAGGGGGGAGAGTTTTCCAAGATAAGCCTTGGCATAGGCATTGATCAGGTGGCCCATGGCCAGAGCCCTGAGCAGGTCCTCCTCTTTCCGGTCGTAATACCGGCAGTATTCCGCCAGGGGAATGGAGATCAGAATCCCCTGGTTTCCGCTGCCGCAGCTGGTCATCACTGGCAGGCTGGCGCCTCCCATCCTGGCATCACAGGCAGCGGCCACAGGAATCCGGATCTGGTTCAGCAGGTCGTTGCACACAATGCCTTTCTCCCGCATCTTCAGAAGACCCCTGCCTACTCCCAGGCCATATTCGCCCCGGAGGCCCTCCTCAGCCACAGCCAGATTCATCCGGACCCCTTCCTTGAGAAAGGCCAGATCCTCCAGGGGAACCTTCCGGGAAAACTCCATGATCCCGGCCACGGTGGCTTCCCTCATCCGTATCAGAGAGTCTTCCGGGGTGCTACCCAGACCCTCATCCAGCAGGGTTTCCCCATTTTTCCAGACTTCCACAAACTGATCGTGGGATCCTGAGATCACCACCCGCACCTGATCCCGGTCCGTCCGGGCCTCCGCCCGCACATAGACCGCATTGTCATTATCAATATATTTCAGATGAATAATGTTTCTGTCCACCAGTTTCCGGGCCCTGGCCTTGTCCTCATCCGTAGCCGCCTCCAGTACCCGCATGCCCAGCTCCGGCCGGGCCACCGCATACCCGATGGCCGCCGCCAGATCAATTCCCTTTTCCAGTGTCCCCGGCAGTCCCACTGCATAGGCATTTTTATACAGTCCCTTGCTGGCAGTCAGGGAAAAACTCTCCAGTTCCCCCTCCGCCAGACTGGCTGCCCTGGCCGCCGCCAGGGCGATGGCCACCGGCTCCGTGCAGCCGGTGGCCGGCTTCACCTGATCGTTCAGAACCCTCAGATACAGATCATACATACTTATGTCACTCCTTCCCGTCCGCTCCGTCCTCCGGACGGATCAGTCTCAGATCACCCATGGAGACCACCTCTTCTCCCCTGACCGCCAGAATTCCCAGAATTTCCTTCTTTTCCCGGTACTCCTCCAGCAGCTCCACAAGGGAATTGTCCAGCTCCACCCGGTTGCAGATGGCTGTGGCCAGTGCGTCCGCCAGGGCAGTCTTATGACTGAGAACCGCCAGGGCATCTGCCTTCCCGAAGGAGAAACTGTGTCCGTAGGTTCCCGTGGCAGTACACAGACCCAGAGGCATCTGCCCGGCCGGTATCTCCAGCGCCAGTTTTTCCCGGAGCGCCGAATCCTCTCCGGGATAGATGCCCACCTGCAGATCCTTCCTGGTATTGAGATACAGGTCTCCCCCGTTTTCCACCAGCACCTCCTGCGCCCCCAGGGCCAGGGCCAGTTCCCCGATCTCCTGGGCAAAGGTTCCGGCCACCGCCGCCATGGGCCCGGTACCGGCATAGAATCCGGCTGCGATCATGGTGCGGATAATGTCCGGCGCCTCCTCATCGTAAGGGACCGGGTGCAGGGAAGTAAGGAAATAGCGGTGTTCCTCCATGTACATCTCCAGGGTATTGTACATCTCCTGCTGTCTGGCCGACAGAACTTCCCGCATCCGTTCCGGATCCGGTCCGCCCCCGTAACTGACCCATACATCACTGGAGCGGTACCGGATGGTCAGGCTGTGCTCCAGAGACTCAGTCTCCCTGCGGTAAAATCTGCTTTTCATCCTG
>JAXGWN010000246.1:0-3388 GCA_040773285.1 Bacillota bacterium | reverse complement strand
ATTCCCAAAATATTCCTGTGCGACGGGCTGGTAACCAGCCGTGGAGGAGTAACCTCCCACTCCGCGGTAACCGCTGCCAAGCTGGGTAAGGTCTGTATCGTCAACTGCAAAGAACTGGTGGTGGACGATGACAACAAGCAGTGCCGGATCAACAATATTGTACTGAATGCCGGAGATGCCTTGTCCATCGACGGAAAATCTGGCAATATCTTCTTAGGGAGTTATCCCATTGAGTATCTTCCGTGACGGCATCACCGTCCCGCCGGCCTGCATTACCGGCGACAACGAGTAAGAGGAGAGAATCATGAACAACTATCTGAAAAGCACAAAACTTCTGGGGATCAACGGGGTGGGCCGGATCGGAAAACTTACCTTCTGGAACCATCTGAATCTGGGGCATTTTGACGGCTTCGTCCTGAATGCAGGAAGAACCGTGGGAAGACAGATGGAGGATATGATCGACTTCCTGGTCAAGGACTCCACCTATGGATCCCTGGACACCTTCCTGTACGGTTATTCCGGAAAGACGTGTGACATAGAGATCACCGACCGGGATGCCGGCCTCTTCATGGTAAACGGAACCCAGGTGAAGATCCTTACGGAGGCCAGGAATCCCCGGGATATCAACTGGGCCAAGGAGAATGTCCAGCTGGTCATTGACTGCACCGGTGTCTTTGTGGACCCCACAGTCCCGGCAGACAGCCCCAAAGGCAGCGTCCGGGGTCACCTGGAGGCAGGTGCGGAAAAAGTGATCGTCAGCGCACCGTTTAAGATAAAGGACAAATCCCAGAAGACCCCGCTGGATTCCGGTATGTTTGTATATGGGGTGAACCATGAGAAATACGATCCGGAAACCCATCATATCGTTTCCGCGGCCAGCTGCACCACCACCGGTCTGGCCCATATGGTAAAACCTCTGCTGGAGACCCGGGAAACCTCTGAGATCATTACGGCTTCCATGAGCACTGTCCATGCCGCCACCAACAACCAGAGCATACTGGATGCGGTACCCGGCTCCGGCCAGAAAGACCTGCGGCGCAACCGGTCGGTATTCAATAACATTATCCCCACCACCACAGGCGCTGCGGTGGCCCTGGAGGAAATTCTCCCGGAAATCAAAAAAATCGGGTTCATGGCAGATTCCGTGCGGGTTCCCATCAGCACCTCCTCCCTGATCACCCTGAACGTCACTTTCAATACGGACCTGAATCCGGAAACCGGAGAGCCGGTGATCAACCGGGAATTCCTGAACGACATTTACCGGAGGGCAGCCGCCGGACCCCAGAAAAATATGCTGTTGTTCAGCGAAAAACAGAATGTCTCCTCTGACATGGTGGGATACCGGGCCGCTGTGGTGATCGAGGGAACCGAAACCCACACCAGGACCGGATTCATGCCCATCTACGCCAGGACCCTCCGGGAACATGGTCTGGATAACGTCCAGGACCTGAACATCCCGGTTACCCATGCCAAAATCTTCGGCTGGTACGACAACGAACTGGGCAGTTACGTCAACCTGCTGAGCAAACTGGCTGTCTATATGGATAAAAATATGCCGTAGTAAAAAGCCGCCGGAAGGCGGCTTTTTACTACGGGATTTTCCGTATATTGGGGTTGTGAATGGAAGTTTCAGAAATATTCTTTCCTGCCGCTGCTGCCTGGTATTCCGGCCTCCTGCCGATATTTTGCCACCGTTCTGCGGGACAGATACACACTTTCCTGTTCCAGAATTCTCACGATTTCCTGATCTGACAGAGGTCTCTTCCTGTCCTCTTCCCGGATCAGCTGCCGGATCCGGGCCATCCTGGGGTCCCCTTTTTTTCCGGGGTCCCGGTCATAACCCAGCATACGGTCCAGAAAATGAATCCCGGTTGGAGTCCGGATGGTTTTTCCCCGGACCGCCCGGCTGACAGTGGAAACATGCATTTCCAGTGCACCGGCCACCCGTGTCATGGTGAGCGGCTCCCTGAAAGCACCCGGCACACTGAGGCAGGGCTGGTGTTCCATAAGGTACCGGGCCAGCCGGGTCAGAGTTTTTTCCCTCTGGAGGCATCCTCCCAGCACCAGACGCGCACGGCGGAGTTTTTCCCTGAGATAGGCATCCAGTTCCACATCCGTCTTCCGCTGTTCCAGCAGTTCTGCTCCCGGACGGGACAAAACGGGAACCATCCTCCCCCCCAGATGGATAATCTCCCATCCGTCATCTGCCGGAACCGCCAGCAGGTCCGGTTCTCCTGACACCTTTTCCGTCTTTTTCCCGGAGGCTCCCGTGACCGGATATGGACTCAGGGACCGTATCTTCCGGATACAGTCTGCGACGTCCTCCAGGGAGACCTCCATCATTTCACTAAGAGACGGCAGGCGGTTGGCAGCCACCAGTTCCAGATGATTTTCAATGATCCGTTTCAGCAGGCCATCCCCGGGATAGAGCCGCTTTGCCTGAAGAAGCAGGCATTCCTTAAGATCCGCCGCCCCTATTCCCGGAGGATCCAGTGACTGGAGCGTACCGGTAAGTTCTCTGAGCTCCTCAAGGGATGCACCGGTAAGGCGAAGGAGTTCCTTTTTTTCGCAGCAGGGCAGATATCCCCGGTCATCCAGCAGGCGGATCAGCTTTTTCATCAGGCCGCTCTGACGGGAATCCAGCTGCAGGCTCAGACACTGTTCCCAGATCTCCTGACGGTAGTCCTCCGGCGCTTGGTGCTGAGGGGCTGCCCGGTCCGCGGGCCCGCAATCTGCAGTCTTTTCCGGATGGTCCAGAAGTTCCAGCAGAGGATTTTCCAAAGCCTCTTCCCTGAGAAATTCCTCCAGTTCTCTGCGTTCAAGGCTAAGAATTTTCAGATGCAGCAGCTGATCTGGATGAAGGGTATGTTTCTGTATCTGGCTGATTTTCTGATCCTGTTGCGCTCTCATGATTCCGTTTCCAGTGCCTCACGCACAATCTCCCTGCATCCGGACATGGTAAGGTTCCGGATGACCTGTTTTACCTCCCCCAGACGGGAAGGACTTACAGACAGTTCGTTTACTCCGCAGCCCACCAGAAAGGGAATGTACCGGGGATTGCCTGCCATTTCTCCACAGACGCCCACCAAGGTTCCATTCTCCCTGCAGATCCCGGCCACCTGCCGGATTGCCTCCAGGACCGCCGGATGACCGGGGTCATGGTATCTCTCCAGCAGTCTGTTTCCCCTGTCTGCTGCCAGTATGTATTGGGTCAGGTCGTTGGTTCCAATGCTGACAAATTCCGCATGCCGCAGCAGTCTTGGAAGAATCAGCACAGAAGCCGGGGTTTCCACCATTATGCCCAGCTGGAAGGCGCCCACCTGCTCACCGGAGCGCTCCAGTTCCTGCCGGAGCCGCTCCAGTCTTTGTCTGGTCTCTGTGATCTCCT
>JAXGWN010000245.1:0-3424 GCA_040773285.1 Bacillota bacterium | reverse complement strand
TCACCAAGCTTTCCCGGATCCAGTACAAGGACCGGGAGGAGCAGCAGGTGGAAAACCTGCGGAAGATGCTGCTGGCCATGGCCAAGGACATCCGGGTGATCATCATCAAACTGGCGGACCGCCTCCACAACATGAGAACCCTGAAATATATGTCCCCGGAGAAACAGCGTAACACTGCCCAGGAAACCCTGGAGATCTATGCCCCCCTGTCACACCGGCTGGGAGTCTTCAAGATCAAGTGGGAACTGGAGGATCTGGCCCTTAAATACCTTGAGCCGGACAGTTACATGGAACTGGTAAAAACCATTTCCATGAAGCGTAAGGAACGGGAGGACTTCATCAATCTGGTAATCGACCAGATTGATGCCAGCCTGACGGAAATGTTCATCAGTGCGGACATCCAGGGCCGTCCCAAGCATTTCTACAGCATTTACAATAAGATGGTGAAGCAGCACAAGGAGATCAGCGAGATCTATGACCTGATCGCCATCCGGATCATCGTGGACAGCGTCAAGGACTGCTATGCGGTTCTGGGGATCATTCATACCCTCTGGAAACCAATCCCCGGGCGGTTCAAGGACTATATCGCCATGCCCAAGCCCAACATGTACCAGTCCCTGCACACCACGGTCATTGGCCGGGGAGGAGAACCCTTCGAGGTGCAGATCCGCACCTGGGACATGCACCGGACAGCGGAGTTTGGGGTGGCAGCCCACTGGAAATACAAAGAGGCCCGGAAGCCGGCAGACAACGACATGGATGTCCAGTTCACCTGGCTGAGAAAGACCATCATGGATCTGCAGAGCGAATCCGGGGATGCCCGGGACTTTGTGGATACCCTGAAAACCGATCTGTTTTCAGACCGGGTATACGTCTTTACCCCCAAGGGGGACGTGGTGGAACTGAAAAGCGGATCCTCCCCTATTGATTTTGCCTACCGGGTACATACCGATGTGGGCAACAAGTGTGTTGGGGCCCGGGTCAACGGCAAGATGGTGCAGCTGGACCATGAACTGCAGACCGGGGATATCGTGGAGATCATGACCTCCAAAACCCCCAACCCCAGTCTGGACTGGCTGAAGATTGCCGCCACCAGTCAGGCCAAAAATAAGATCCGTAACTGGTTCAAAAAGCAGAACCGTGACAAGAAAATCGAACTGGGCCGTGATCTGCTGGCCCGGGAACTGAAGCGGGAACGGATCGACCCCAAATATTCCACAGAGGAATATATGAAAAAAATGGCCCAGGTGTATTCCATGGCCGCCGTGGAGGACATGTACGCCGCCATTGGGGACAACGGTCTGACTGCCCACCAGGTGGCTGCCAGACTCCGGGACCAGATCCGCAAGGAAAGCAAGGATGACATCAGTTTTTATGAAAAAAGCATAAAACCCTGGGATGGATTCGGAAAGCCCTCCAAAGGGATCCGGGTCAAGGGTCTGGACAACGGCATGGTGAGGATTTCCCGCTGCTGCAATCCGCTGCCGGATGATGAGATCGGCGGATACATCAGCCGGGGTTCCGGTATTTCGGTACACCGGAAAGACTGTTCCAATTTCCGTTCCCTGGCCAGGCATGAACCACAACGAATTATAGAGGTGGCCTGGGATATCAAGCAGGACAGCGCTTACCAGGTGCGCCTGGAGGTGATCGGCATCAACCGGGACGGCTTTACCCTGGATCTGATGAAAACCATCCATGAGACCAAGACCAGCATCAATGCCATCAATGCACGGATCAATAAGGACCAGATGATTCAGGTGGACGTAAAGGTGATCATCAACGATCTGGCCCATCTGGAATACCTGATCCAGAAACTGAATAAGATCAGGGACGTGATCAACGTCCGCCGGGTGACCCCCAGCCGGCAGAAACCCCGCCGGGAGGATTCCAACTCATGAGGGCCGTAGTCCAGAGGGTAAGCCGGGCCAGGGTCACTGTGGGGGAGGAAACGGTGGGATCCTGCGATGGGGGATTTCTGGTGCTGCTGGGCGTGGAGGATGGTGACGGTCCGAAGGACGCCGATTACATGGTCCGGAAAATTACGGGCCTGCGGATATTTGAGGACGGGGAAGGGAAGATGAACCTGTCCCTGACCGATACCGGGGGCAGTGTTCTGCTGGTTTCCCAGTTTACCCTGCTGGGGGATGCCAGGAACGGCAACCGCCCCGGTTTTTCCCGGGCCGCCCGGCCGGAGGAGGCCGACAGGCTCTATCTCCTGGTGGCCGATGGCATCCGCCGTCAGGGCATTGCCGTGGAGACCGGCCGGTTCCGGACAGAAATGGACGTCCACCTTACCAACCAGGGTCCGGTAACCATTCTTCTGGATTCAGGAAAAAAATTTTAGGAGTGACCTATGATCTACAAACGTTTCACATCCGGGGATATTTCCTCCTGCACCTATATTCTGGGCTGTCCGGAAACAAAGCAGGCAGTGATGATCGATCCCGGATACACCAAAGAAGAGGCCGATGTTTTCCTGGAGGAGGAAAATCTTACGCTTCTGTACATCGTCAATACCCATGGCCATGCGGACCACATCCACAACAACCGGTATTTCAAGGAGCGCTATCAGGCACAGATCCTGGTGGGGACTGCCGATGCACCCTGCCTGACGGATCCCGTCCGGAACCTGAGCCGTTATCTGGGGTATGAACTGGAAAGTCCTCCGGCAGACCGGATGCTCAGGGAGGGAGAGACCGTATCGGCCGGCACCCTGACCCTGCAGGTGATGGAAACTCCGGGCCATACCCCCGGCAGCATCACCCTGAAGGCCGGAGATTCTGTGTTTGTGGGAGACCTGGTATTCAATGGCTCGGTGGGACGGACCGATCTGCCGGGGGGGGACACGGAACAGCTGCTGGATACCCTCCGCAGACGCATCCTGCCCCTGCCCGATGGGACCCGGATCTACTCGGGTCACGGTTTCTATACCACCACCATCGGGGAGCAGAAGAAGGTGAACCCCTATTTCCGGGAATTAATGGAGGAAAACCATGAGTGAGAATAATACAGCTTACGTATCCTTCGGACTGCTGGAGCGGTTCATGGAGGCAGCTCTGGAGAAAGCCGGAGTTCCGGCCGGGGACGCCAGTCAGGTGGCCCAGGTTCTGGGAAAGGCCGACCAGCTGGGGATTGACTCCCACGGCATCAACCGTCTGAAGCCCATCTATCTGGACCGGATCCGGGACGGAATCCTGAACCCGGTGACGGAAGTGGAACTGGTGCGGGAATCCCCCACCACCGCTGTGTTCGACGGACACAATGGCATGGGACATGTGGTGGCCACCAGAGCCATGGAGACCGCCATTGAGAAGGCCGAAGCCCTGGGGATGGGTATGAGTGCGGTGCGCAACTCCACCCATTATGGGATTGCCGGCTATTACGCCCTGATGGCCGCGGAGAAGAACATGATTGGGATCAC
>JAXGWN010000244.1:0-3448 GCA_040773285.1 Bacillota bacterium | reverse complement strand
TTTATCCGGGAAAAGACTGAGGACTGAAAGGGGCAGGCCGCAGCCTGCCCTTTTCAGTCCTCAAACATTGGGGTGAAGCGGCGCACTTCGTAGGTTCCGTCCACACAATCCTGAACCTGGCTGCGAAATTCCAGGAAGTGGGTGGTTTTTCTGTGTTCCTCATGGTCCCCCGGGGAGCGGTACACCTCAAACAGGAGAAACAGATGGGGATCGGCGGCATCCCGGTAGAGATCGAATGCGATGATGCCGGGCTCCCGGAGACTGTGGATCCGGTTTATGGCGACCAGGTCCAGAAACCGGGGTACGGACTCCGGCTTAACCCGGATGTCCACATGGACGATATGCAAACTGATCAGCTCCTTCTCTGATTTGACCCTGCGAAGCAGTGGTTTCTTCCATAAAATTCTAGCACAGAACATTCTGATTCTGCAGAGGTATACAGAAAAATGGCCCGAGATTTGGACCCGGCACACTGCCACAGATTGTTGACAAGAACCGGCCCCAGGCCTATGCTTAGGGCAGATAGAGATGTCTGTAAGAAAGAAGGGATAGGATGGACATACTGGAACTGCTGAAAGGGCAGCTGCCCGATGAGGCACTGGAGAAACTGGCGGGGTCCGTGGGGGCAAGCCCCGATCAGGCCAGGAAGGTCACTGCGATGGGAATTCCCATTCTGATGGAGGCCATGCAGAGAAATGCATCCTCGCCGGATGGCGCCCGGGCTCTGGCCGGGGCACTGGATAAGCACAGCAAAGACGCTCCTGTGGATCCCCGCAGTTTTCTTGATGGCGTGGATACCGCAGACGGGGCGAAAATTCTGTCCCATGTGCTGGGAGGCAGGAAGGATCAGGCGGAAAACCGTCTGGCCGGGCAGGCAGGTCTCAGCTCCGGACAGGTGGACGGAATGCTCAGCAGTCTGGCGCCTATGCTGCTGGGCCTGCTGGGTCAGAAGAAGGCCGGAGACACCAGGGAAGAAGGGATTCCAGGTCTGCTGGGTTCCCTGATGGAACAGTCCGGGGGCGGAGACCTGAAAAAAATGGCCGCCGGATTCCTGGATGCCGACGGGGACGGAAGCATTATGGACGACGTGGGAAATCTGCTGGGCGGATTTCTGAAAAGAAAATAGCATACCGACCGGCACCGGGGAGTTTTCTGACAGAATGCCACTGAATGCACTGTGTTTACGGTAACAGGAGGCATATCCATGTCAAAACTGAGTCTGATTGAGGGAATCGGAAGCGTGTATGAGGAAAAACTCAAAGCCGCCGGCGTGGGTTCTGTGGAGAAACTGCTGTCGGTATGTTCCGGTAAAAAAGGAAGGAATTCCCTGGCGGAGGCCACAGGAATTCCGGAAAAAACCATTCTGAAGTGGGCCAACCATGCGGATCTTTTCCGGATCCGGGGTGTGGGTGGCGAATATGCGGAACTGCTGGAGGCAGCCGGCGTGGATACAGTGCCGGAACTGTCCAAGAGGAAAGGCGAAAACCTGCTTTCCAAAATGGCTGAAGTGAACCAGAAGAAAAAACTGGTGCGCCGTCTTCCGGTCCAGACCCAGGTGGATGACTGGATCCGTCAGGCCGGGGAACTGCCCCGGGTACTTACCTATTAATCTTCGTGAACATAGAACCGGCAGGGCAAGCGCCCTGCCGGTTCTATGTTCACAGTTCCTTGATCATCAGGATGTGGGGGATGTTTTCCTCCATGAAGATTCCGGAGGCGGGAAGATATCCAATCCTCTGGTAGAAACCTGCCGCCTGGGTCTGGGCGTGGAGCCGGGCCCGGGTAAGCCCCATCTTCCGGGCTTCGTTCTCCATGGCTTCCATAACCAGCCGTCCGGCACCGCTTTTTCTCAGGCTGTTGAGGACACAGACCCGTTCTATTTTTGCCTCTCCGCTGTATTCCCGCAGCCTTCCGGCGCCCACAGGAATCCCCTGATCCAGGGCCAGAAAATGAAGGGACGTGGATTCGTATTCATCGAATTCGTTTTCTTCGGGAACCCCCTGCTCGTCCACGAATATTCTTTTGCGCAGTTCAAAGACCAGAGACTGGTCCTCCGGTGTGACCGCCATGATGACTTCCATGCAATGCACTCCTTTCCGTTCATGGATTCATTATATCGGAAATCCGCTTCAGAGGAAGTTTTTTTGGTATACTCTACCCGATTGGGGGGAATTTATTTGCTGAGGAAAAGGATAAGGGTACTGAAGGAACTGCAGGAAGAACCGGATCTGCTGGCCTGTCCGGTCTGCGGGGAAAAACTGGTGTCCGGTCAGGATGGTCTGACCTGTCAGAAGGGCCATCATTTTGATCCTGCCCGGCAGGGATACATTCATCTGTACACCGGCCGGCCGGGAGACTTTTATGACAGGAACCTGTTTGAAGCCCGGCGCCGGATGATCCGGGCCGGGCTGTACGGAGTCCTTCTGGACCGCCTGGGGGAATTAATCTCCGGATGGAGAGAGAAAAATGGACGGGATCCGGTGATCCTGGACGCCGGCTGCGGAGAGGGTTCCCATCTGCTGGAACTGTACCGGAGGAACATCCCGGGCCGGCTGGTGGGGATGGATATATCCCGTGAGGCGGTGCGGATGGCTGCCGGAGATCCGGCAGAGATTCTTTGGCTGGTGGGAGACATGAACCGGATTCCTCTGCTGGAAAACAGTACCGACCTGATTGTCAATATCCTGTCCCCCGCAGGGTACCGGGAGTTTCTGCGCATTCTGAAGCCCGGGGGTATGGTGATCAAGGTGGTGCCGGAACCGGAGTATCTTCTGGAGATCCGCAGGCTTCTTCCTGGAGGCGGGGAACCCTATGACAATTCCCCGGTGGTGGAGGGTTTCCGTCAGCATTTCACGCAGACCGGTTATGAAAAAATACGCTGGAAGGTGCCGGTGCATCCGGAGTCCCTCCGGGATCTGCTGGTTATGACCCCCCTGACCCGGGGGAGAGACCTTCAGGAACTGCTGCCGCAGATGGACTCCCTGCAGGAAATCACTGTGTCCCTGGGGATTTTGTCAGGGGTATGTCCAGACGCCAGTCCACCGGATCGAGACCCTGACTGATGAGAAACTCATTGGTATTGGAAAATGGCCTGCTTCCGAAAAATCCCCGGTAGGCAGACAGGGGACTGGGATGGGGTGCCCGGATGATCCGGTGGTGGCTGCCGGTGATGAGCCCGGCCTTGGCCTGGGCCTGGCTGCCCCACAGGATAAAAACCAGGGGGGTCTGCCTCTGATTGAGATGCCAGATCACACGGTCGGTAAATCTTTCCCAGCCCATATTCCGGTGGGAACCGGCTTCTCCTTTGCGGACGGTAAGGACCGTATTGAGCAGAAGAACCCCCTGCCGGGTCCAGGGGATCAGGCAGCCGCCTGCCGGGGCAGGGATCCCCAGATCATCCTCCAGTTCCCGGAAAATGTTGAGAAGCGATGGCGGAGCAGGGACCTCC
>JAXGWN010000243.1:0-3455 GCA_040773285.1 Bacillota bacterium | reverse complement strand
GATCCGGACGCCCCCTTCCAGTTTTCCCAGTCCCCGCTGTTCCAGATTCTCCCCGGGGCAGAACAGGATGGACTGGATGGACAGCGGGGCATCCACAGAAAAGTGGTGGTACAGGAGAGGGTTCTGGTAGTCTTCCGCCAGATACTTATAAAACTCCTGGTACCGGTCCTCCCCAATATCATTTTTATTTTCCTTCCACAGGGCTTCCATGGTATTGACCCTCTCCCCGTTGAGGAAAACCGGAAAGGGGACAAACGAGGAGTACTGCCGGATGATCTCACGGATCCGGAAAGGATCGGCATACTCCCGGTCCTTCTCCTTCAGAGTCAGCCGTATGGAGGTTCCCCGGGGCTGCGGCCCGGCCACACCCAGCCGATACGTTCCGTCTCCGCTGCTCTCCCATACCACCGGCTCCGCTGCCCGGACGGATCTGCTGGTGAGACGCACCTCCCGGGCCACCATAAAGGCGGAGTAGAACCCCACCCCAAACTGACCGATCAGGTTCACATCCGAGCCGTCCCGGTTCCCGAGATTCTCCAGAAAACTTCTGGCCCCGGAATGGGCAATGGTCCCCAGATTTTCAATGACCTCATCCCGGGTCATACCCACTCCGGTATCCCGGATGGTCACTGCATGGTTATCCTCGTCGGTTTCAATATGAATCTCCAGGGCTTCCCCGGAGGGTTCCGCCTGTCCGGCCGCCTCCAGATATCGGGCCTTTTCCAGTGCGTCCGCCGCATTGGAGATCAGCTCCCGGAGAAAGATTTCCTTGTCGGTATACAAGGAATGAATGACAATGTCCAGCATCTTCCGGACTTCTGTCTGAAACTCCATGGTTTCCAGCACTGCTTCTGTTTTTGTATCTGTCATGGTTTCTCCCTCCATTCCAATGATCCGGCCGGGGCCTGGCCCCGGCTTTTCCTATTATAACCCAAATTCCAGCCGAAGAAAATTGTCCGGCCGCCTCTCCTGGCAGCAGTCATGCTGGACTTTTCCCTGCCATTCCCGTAGGATGAAATATAACAGACAAACCCGCAAGGAGCACCGACTATGAAACTGAAATATCCGCTGGAGGGCAGACCTCCAGCCGGCGAAACGCTGGTCTTCGGAATCCAGTGGGCCGCCATGATCCTTTCCAGCAATATCTTCCTTCTTCTGATCGTTACGGAGAGCCTGGGATTTTCCATGGATATGACTGCCCGGTTTATCCAGCGGTCTCTGGTATACCTGGGCGTGGCCACTCTGCTACAGGTATATCTGGGCCATAAACTGACACTGTTTGAGGTGGTGGCCTCCGTCTGGGTCAGCACCTTCCTCTTTGTTGCCAGTGCCGGACAGGGCCAGCCTCTGGAACTGATTCTGCAGAAACTCAGTTTCCTGCAGATACTTACCGGCCTGCTGATGCTGCTTATGGCCACCACCGGGTGGCTGAAAAAAATTCAGAGGTTCTTTACACCGACCATCATGGGGGTCACTCTGGTGCTGATCTGCATCCAGATGAGTTCCAGTATGGTCCGGGGAATGATGGGCGGAGGAGGCGGACCGGTGGAGAGCCGGCAGCTGATGTTTTCCCTGATTCTTTTTCTGGTAACCCTGTATATCGGTTTCCGGGGAGGAAAACTGCAGCCCTTCGTAGGTCTCATCGGGCTGGGGGGTGGCTGGCTGGCCTACAATCTGACCGGTCTTCCAGTGGGCCGCCAGATCCAGATCAGTGGGTTTTCCCTGCCGGAACTGTTTCCTTTCGGTATGCCGGTGGCGGACCTGAGCCTGATTCCCCTGGCTGTCTTTCTGGTCCTGATTTATCTTCCCAACGAATTTGCTTCCATCAATGCGGTGGGGGACGTGGTGCAGAAACCCGTTACCGACGGGGATCTCCAACGGGCCACCCGGGTGGCCGGTATTGTGCATGTCCTGTCGTCAGCCCTGGCCTCTATTGTGGTGGTCCCCGCTGCCATGGGTGCCGGCCTGATCGCCACCACCGGGGTGGGCGCCAGAAGAACCATGGGTCTGGGAGCCCTCTTCCTGATCTTTCTGGGTCTGGCCGGTCCGGTGGGTGGTTTCTTTGCTGCCATACCGCCTGCGGTTTCCTACAGTGTCAGCCTCAGCATTGTGGCCCGGATCATGAGCATCGGACTGCGCAACTGTTTTCAGGGGGGCATCGGGGAGCAGAATCTCATCATGACCGGGGTCTCCATGATGTTGGGGGCCGGAATCATGTTCCTGCCGGCCGGCGCTTTCTCGTCCTTCGGCTTTCTGGCGGGAATCCTGGGAAACGGTCTCCTGATGGGCGTCCTGGCTGCGGTATTTATGGAAAATATCCTGTTGAGAAAAAAATCCTATACTGCATAAAAAAGAGCTGCCGCAATTCCCTGCGGCAGCTCTTTTTTATGCTGAAATTATCGGTCCGGTATTCTACATCCTGTAGCGGCTCCGGTTCCCACTGATAAGAAGCCAGGCCTCCGCTGCCACCAGCAGGGCCAGACAGGCCAGTACCATGGTGATCACCTGCGGATACATTCCGGCAAATCCTTCGGCGGAGGTATGCTTCAGATAGATTCCCCCGTAGGCCCAGATCAGGACAAGTCCATAGGCCACATCCCTGCGGGTCAGCATGGTGGATGTACCGATCAGGAGTCCGGTTCCGATCACCAGAACCGTCCATGTGGTTTCCGGGATTCCAAAGCCCTGCCAGCCCAGGCTCACCAGCCAGGTGGTGACATTGGCAATGGTGGCCACGGTGATCCATCCGAAATATACACTGAAAGGCAGCCGGACCATGAATCGTTCGCGGGGAGTCATGGTCTCCGGCCTGGTCATCAGACTGATCAGGATCAGGCAGACCAGGATCACCAGCATCAGAATCAGGGACAGCCCAATCAGTCCAAAATGCCAGGCAAAAATCCAGGCAGCATTGGCCAGAGAGGAAAGGATAAACAGACGGGCCAACGTTTCAGGCCCGGTCCTGTGGGCAGTAAGGCCCTTGTCCCGGAACAGCCCCAGCTGATACAGAACGTGGATTCCCAGCAGGATATAGATTACGCCCCAGATAGAAAACGTCACCCCGGCCGGGGCAAAAAGGTTGGGGTAGGCATCGGATACCTGTCCGGTATTCACCCCATTGATGGGAAGAATGTTGGCCAGGGCATTGACGGTCACCATGAGAATATAGGAGGCGGCAGTCATGATGGAAAGTATTCGGGATGGTCCTGTGCGGTTCATACGTTTCACCCTTTCGGTCTGCGGCTTTCCCGGTTCCGGACCGGTTCTTCCGGACATCTTATTCTGATATCCATTATACCACACCCCTCAGGTCCACCGTTACCTGTCCTTCCCCAGGGTTGGTGTCAAGTAAATGTAGGCAACCGTCCTCTTTGCCGGAGCCTGCAGTTTGTTTGTTGGTTCTTCAACTCGGGATTCTTGTTCTTTCGGTATCTTATATGCGTCATTTTCAATCT
>JAXGWN010000242.1:0-3461 GCA_040773285.1 Bacillota bacterium | reverse complement strand
GTGGAGGAGGAGAAATAATATGGGATTTGGAAACATGAAGAACATGATGAAGCAGGCTCAGAAAATGCAGGCGGATCTGGCCAGGGTACAGAGCCAACTGGAGGAAATGACTGTAGAGGCATCCAGCGGAGGCGGGATGGTTAAGGTCGAGGTGACCGGCAAACTGGAAGTCCGGAAAATATCTTTGGATCCTCAGGTGATTGATCCTGAGGATGTGGAGATTCTGGAGGATATGGTTCTGGCGGCGGTCAACGAGGGACTCCGCAAGGCACAGGAACTGGCCGCATCCGAGATGCAGAAAGTGACCGGCGGGCTTAATATACCGGGACTGTAGGTGAAGAAATGCAGCTGGTGAAACCACTGGAGAACCTGATCCGGCAGCTGTCCAGGCTGCCTGGGATCGGGCCGAAAACCGCCCAGCGGCTGGCCTACCGGATTCTGGATATGCCGGCGGAGGAGGTCCGGGCTCTGGCGGAAGCTCTGGCAGATGTCAAAGAGAATCTGGTGGAGTGTCCGGTATGCCATAACATCACAGACCGGGAGACCATTCCCTGTGCCATCTGCAGGAACCCTGCCAGAAATGACCAGCAGCTCTGCGTGGTGGAGCAGGTCCGGGATATCCTGGTAATGGAGAAATCCGGCCGTTTTCAGGGAAGGTACCACGTTCTTAAGGGAGTCATATAGCCCATGGAGGGGACAGGTCCGGAGGATCTGACCATCGGGGAACTGAAAAAACGGGTGGAGGCCGGAGAGTTCCGGGAGATCATCATTGCCACCAATCCGTCTGTTGAGGGAGAGGCAACCGCCATGTATCTGTCCAGGCTTCTGAAGAGGCCGGAGCTGACTGTTACCCGGCTGGCCCATGGCCTTCCCATCGGGGGGGAACTGGAATACGCAGACGAACTGACTCTGTCCTACGCTTTTGAGGGACGGAAGGAAATCTGACCGGCAGGGCCTGAGGGCGCAATACAAGACCGGCGATTTGTGGTATAATTCACAGGCATACCATGCCATTGTCAACCAAACCGTACAACGGTTTAAGTAAATATACTGGAGGCGAAATCTATGGGGAAATACATGAAAACCATGGATGGTAATACCGCGGCGGCCCATGTGGCATACCTGTTCACGGACGTTGCGGCCATTTACCCCATTACTCCGTCATCACCCATGGCGGA
Source organism: Bacillota bacterium (assembly GCA_040773285.1). Taxonomy (GTDB): domain Bacteria; phylum Bacillota; class TC1; order TC1; family UBA5767; genus JAXGWN01. Next base: position 2,283 of record JAXGWN010000242.1, on the reverse strand, counting down.
GAGCGTAGACGTGTGGGCTGCCGGCAAAAGACAAAATCTTTTCGGCCAGCCGGTAAACGTCGCAGAACTGCAGTCAGAAGCAGGTGCAGCCGGGGCCGTACACGGATCCCTGGCCGCCGGTGCCCTGACCACCACTTTTACGGCCTCGCAGGGGCTGCTTCTGATGATACCGAACATGTACAAGATTTCCGGTGAACTGCTGCCCGGGGTATTCCATGTCAGCGCCCGCGCAGTGGCCGGCCACGCACTGTCCATTTTTGGAGACCACTCCGATGTGATGGCGGTGCGCCAGACCGGTTTTTCCATGCTGGCATCCGGCAGCGTGCAGGAGTCTGCAGATCTGGCGGCGGTGGCCCATCTGGCGGCGATTGAAAGCAGGGTGCCTTTCCTGCACTTTTTTGACGGGTTCCGCACCTCCCATGAGGTTCAGAAAATTGAACTTCTGGACGATGAGGACTACGGAAGTCTGCTGAATATGGAAAAAGTCCGGGAGTTCCGAAACAACGCACTGAATCCGGAACATCCGGTGACCAGGGGTACTGCCCAGAACCCGGATATATATTTTCAGGCGAAGGAGGCAGCCAATCCTTTCTATGAGGCGGTACCGGGAATCGTGGTCCGTTACATGAAGGAGATCAGCCGCCTCACAGGCCGGGAGTACAAGCCCTTTAATTACTACGGACATCCTCAGGCGGACCGGATCATCGTTGCCATGGGATCTGTAACGGAAACCATTGAGGAGACGGTGGACTACCTGAACGCCCGGGGTGAAAAGGTGGGTCTGGTCAAGATCCATCTGTTCCGCCCCTTTGTACCAGAATACCTGCTGGATGTAATTCCCTCCACGGTCAGGAAAGTGGCCGTTCTGGACCGCACAAAGGAACCGGGAGCACTGGGAGATCCCCTGTATCAGGAGATCCGTTCCATGTATTACCGCAGGGACGATGCACCGGAAATTGTTGGAGGCCGTTATGGTCTGGGCTCCAAGGATACCACTCCGGATATGATCCGGGATGTGTATGACAACCTGGCCGGACCCATGAAGAACTTCTTTACCATCGGGATCGTGGATGATGTGAGTCACACGTCGCTGCCCCGGGGAGAAAAGATTATCACCAGCCCGGAAGGAACCATCAACTGCAAGTTCTGGGGTCTGGGTTCCGATGGAACCGTAGGTGCCAACAAAAGTGCCATCAAGATTATCGGGGACAACACCGATCTTTATGCGCAGGCTTATTTTGCCTACGACTCCAAGAAGTCCGGCGGCGTCACCATGAGTCACCTGAGATTCGGGAAAAACCCCATCAAGTCCACCTATCTGATCACCAGGGCGGATTTCATTTCCTGTTCACAGGAATCCTATGTGAACAGTTACGACCTTCTGGAAAATCTGAAACAGGGAGGCACCTTCCTGCTGAACACCGCCTGGAGCCCGGAAGATCTGGACAGGCACCTGCCTGCTGACATGAAACGCTTCATTGCGGAAAATGATATCTCTTTCTATACCATAGATGCTACCGGAATTGCAGCGGACATTGGTCTTGGCAACCGCACCAATATGATCATGCAGTCTGCCTTCTTCAAACTGTCCGGGGTCATCGCCATTGAGGATGCGGTCCTTTATCTGAAAGAGGCAATCGAAAAGGAATACGGCAAAAAAGGGGAAAAAGTGGTTCAGATGAACCGGGATGCCGTGGATCAGGGGATTCATGCATTGAGGAAGGTGGAGGTTCCGGAGTCCTGGAAAGAGGCCCGGGAACCGGAAGATTCAAAGGAAAACCTGCCGGAGTTCATTAAAAATGTGGTGGTTCCGGTAAACCGCCAGCAGGGGGACACTCTGCCGGTGAGCACCTTCGTGGGAGCCGAGGACGGTCACTTTCCCATGGGCACGGCCGCGTATGAGAAGCGGGGAATTGCCATCAACAATCCGGAGTGGCAGCCGGACCTTTGCATACAGTGCAACCAGTGCTCCTTTGTCTGCCCCCATGCCGCCATCCGGCCCTTCCTGCTGGATGAGGATGAGCGGAAAAATGCGCCTGCAGATATGGTGATTCTGGACGGAAAAGGAAAAGACCTGGAAGGTCTGGGATACCGGATTCAGGTGAGTCCTCTGGACTGCACCGGCTGCGGAAACTGTGCGGACATCTGCCCCAGAAAAGCCCTGATCATGAAACCGCTGGCCACTCAGGTGGAAACTGAGGCACCCCATTGGGATCATCTGATTAATAATGTAAGCCTGAAGGACGACAGGATGGACGTGTTTACCGTCAAGGGAAGCCAGTT
>JAXGWN010000241.1:0-3480 GCA_040773285.1 Bacillota bacterium | reverse complement strand
TACTCCCGGTTGCTCTCCGGGATATCCGGATCAATCTCCAGCATAATGGCCCGGTGGGTTCCCGCCAGTTTCCGGCAGGCCTCCCACAGGGCGTCCATTGCTTCTGTATCCCCGGGATCCGCCACCGGTCCCCGGGGGGCATAGAAAATGCTGAAGGGAGTTTTCGGAATCCGCCGTTTCAGAACCCCCAGGGCCCCGGCCGGCTGGTCCTTCCGGAACGCCAGCAGCCGCAGGGGCTCCCAGCCGGTGGTGGCCTTCAGGTCTCCCCAGGCCCAGCTCTGACAGAAATGTCCTTTTATGTTTCCGGCTATAAAGCCGTCGTATGTCTCCTGGTCTTCGGGTCCGGCCAGCCGGACCGTAAAATCGGTCATAAGTATTCTCCTGCAGTTATTTTGTGTCCTGATTTTTGAGGGCAGCCCCCACGAAATCCCGGAACAGGGGATGCGCCCGGGTGGGTCTGCTTTTAAACTCCGGATGGAACTGGCAGGCCACGAACCAGGGATGATCCGGCACCTCCACTATTTCCACCAGGGTATCCTCCGGCGAGGTGCCGGATATCACCAGGCCGCAGCCGGTTAATCTTTCACGGTACTCATTGTTGAACTCATACCGGTGCCGGTGCCGCTCATCGATCATGGTCTGGCCGTAGGCCGCCTCAGCCCTGGTTCCCGGCACCAGCCGGCAGGGATAACTGCCCAGCCGCATGGTGCCCCCCAGATCCTCCACGTCCTTCTGCTCCGGCAGAAGGTCGATCACCGGATGGGGAGTGTCCGGCACAAATTCTGCGCTGGCCGCCCCGGTCAGGCCACAGACATGGCGAGCGTATTCCACCACCGCCAGCTGCATCCCCAGGCAGATCCCCAGAAAGGGAATCCCGTTTTCCCGGGCCAGCCGGATGGCCTCAATTTTTCCTTCAATGCCCCGGTCCCCGAAGCCGCCGGGCACCAGAACGCCACTGACTCCCTCCGGGAGCCTGGCAGTACCATTTTCCAGCTCCTCCGCATGGACCCAGTGGATCCTTACTTCGGCCCCATGGAAAATCCCGGCGTGACGCAGGGCTTCCGCCACGCTGATGTAAGCGTCCTTCAGTTCCACATATTTTCCCACCAGGGCAATGTCCACCTGGCGGCCGGGATTTTTATAGCGCTTCACCATGGCCTCCCAGGCGGACAGATCCGCCTGGGGGCTGGCCTGAAGCCCCAGTTTTCTCACCACGATCTCATCGAATTTCTGACCGGCCAGAAGAAGCGGCACCTCATAAATGGTTTCCGCATCCGGCACCTGGATCACCGAGCCCGGCTCGATGTCACAGAACAGTCCGATCTTTTCCACCATGTCCCGGGACAGGGGATGACTGGTGCGGCACAGCACCATATCCGGCTGGATCCCGATGCTTCTCAGTTCCTTGACGCTGTGCTGGGTGGGCTTGGTTTTTGCCTCTCCGGCCGCGTTCAGGAAGGGTACCAGGGTCACATGGAGATACAGCACCCGCTCCCGGCCCAGATCCCCTTTCAGCTGACGGATGGCCTCCAGGAAGGGAAGACTCTCGATGTCCCCCACAGTGCCCCCGATCTCGGTGATCACCACGTCCGGGGCGGAATCCTTTTCCGCCGCCAGAATCCGCTCCTTGATCTCATTGGTGATATGGGGAATCACCTGTACGGTGCCCCCCAGATAGTCCCCCCGGCGTTCCTTGCTGATCACGGACCAGTATACCTTGCCGGTGGTCACATTGCTGTTTTTGTTGAGACTGATATCGATGAAGCGTTCGTAGTGGCCCAGGTCCAGGTCGGTTTCCGCCCCGTCGTCGGTGACGAAAACCTCCCCGTGCTGGTAAGGACTCATGGTCCCGGGGTCAAAGTTCAGATAGGGATCCAGTTTCTGGATGAAGACGGAAAGCCCCCGGTTTTTCAGAAGCCTTCCCAGGCTGGCGGCAGCGATCCCTTTCCCCAGGGATGACACCACCCCGCCGGTTATAAAAATGTAGCGGGTCATGGGCTTTACCTACATTTTCTCCGGAGCGCTGACTCCGATCAGGGTAAGAACGTTTCTCAGGGTGATCCGGGTGGCATCCACCAGTTTAAGACGGGCTTTCATCAGTTCCGGTTCCACTCCCAGGACCCGGCAGCTGGCGTAGAAGCTGTGGAACAGTCCGGCCAGTTCGTGGGCGTAGGTGCACATCCGGTGGGGTTCCCGGGCCTGTGCGGCCAGCACGATGGTCCCCGGCAGCCGGGCGATCCGGTCGGTCAGTTCCCGCTCCGCCGGTTCGGTCAGAAGGCTCACATCCCCGTCCCCGTAATCCGGTACCCCGGACTGCCGCAGAATGCTGCAGACCCGGGCGTGGGCGTACTGCACGTAAAACACAGGATTGTCGCTGGTTTTGGAGCGGGCCAGGTCCATATCGAAGTCCAGATGGCTGTCAGCGGAACGCATCACGAAGAAGTAACGGGCGGCGTCCACCCCTACCTCATCCATCAGCTCATCCAGGGTGACGAACCGGCCGGTCCGCTTGCTCATCCGGAGCATCTCCCCCCCGGAGAACAGCCGTACCAGCTGCATGATCACCACTTCCAGCCGGTCGGGGTCCTGTCCCAGGGCCCCCATGGCCCCCTTCATCCGGGCTACGTGGCCGTGGTGATCGGCCCCCCAGACGTTGATCAGGGTCTCAAAGCCCCGTTCAATCTTATTGAGATGATACGCAATATCCGCGGCAAAATAGGTGTAGGTCCCGTTCTGCCGGATCATCACTTCGTCTTTTTCTTCCCCGAACTTTGTGGCCGCCAGCCAGGTGGCGCCTTCGCTCTCATACACATACCCCCGGCTCCGCAGAACCTCCAGGGTATGCTCCACCGCTCCGGTCTCATACAGGGTGCTTTCCCGGAACCAGTTGTCATAGCGGACCCCGAACCGGGTCAGGGCCTCCCGGATGTGGGAGAGTTTTTCCTCCAGGGCGTACTCCGCCAGGATCAGCCGGCGCTTCTCCGGTTCCTCCGTCAGAAGTCCGTCCCCTTCCTTTTCAATGTAGCCCCGTACCGTATCGGTAACGTCCTGGCCATGGTAACCGTCCTCGGGGAATTCCGCGTCCTGCCCCAGTTCCTGCAGATAGCGGGCTTCCAGGGACTGGCCGAACTTCTCAATCTGGTTTCCGGCGTCGTTGATGTAGTACTCCCGGCTCACCTGGTATCCGGCGGCGTCCAGCAGGCTGGCAATGGCGTCCCCCAGGGCTGCCCCCCGGGCGTTACCCATATGGGGAAGACCGGTGGGATTGGCGCTGACAAACTCCACCTGCACCCGGTGCCCGGCTCCGTACCCGCTGCGGCCGTAGGCCTCATCCTGCGCCAGCACCTCGGGAATCACCCGGTCCAGCCAGGAGGGATCCAGTTTCATATTGATAAATCCCGGTCCGGCCACGGACACTTCCTGTACACCGGACGCCTTTGCCTCCAGGCGGGCCACCAGAATCTCAGCGATTTTCCGGGG
>JAXGWN010000240.1:0-3488 GCA_040773285.1 Bacillota bacterium | reverse complement strand
GGACGGATTCATCCCGGCCGGATTGAGGAGATGTACGAAAAGGCCAAGAAGGAAATTGAACAGAAGATCCGGGAGGAAGGGGAACAGGCCACCTTTGAAACCGGCATCAATGGAATTCATCCGGAACTGGTGCGGCTGCTGGGCCGCCTGAAATACCGGACCAGTTACGGACAGAATGTGCTGAAACACTCCATTGAGGTGGCCCATCTGGCTGCCAATATGGCCATTGAGCTGGGGGCTGATCCCATCCTGGCCAAACGGGCAGGACTGCTCCATGATATCGGAAAAGCTGTGGACCATGAGATTGAAGGGTCCCACGTGGCCATCGGGATTGACCTGGCCCGGAAATATAAGGAATCTTCCGACGTGATTCACTGCATTGCGGCCCACCATGGGGATACGGATCCGGAGACCATTGAGGCAGTGCTGGTACAGGCAGCCGACTCCATTTCCGCAGCCCGCCCCGGAGCCCGCAGGGAGACCCTGGAGACCTATATCAAGCGGCTGAAGAAACTGGAGGAGATTACCGAGAGTTTCGATGGCGTGGAAAAATCCTTTGCCATCCAGGCCGGCCGGGAAATCCGGATTATGGTGAAACCGGACAAGGTGGACGACCCCGGTTCCATCCTGATGAGCCGCAATATTGTGAAACAGATTGAGAACGAGATGGAGTATCCCGGTCAGATCAAAGTGGTGGTGATCCGGGAGACCCGTGCGGTGGACTATGCCAAGTAAGACTTCAGGGAGCGGATCAGCCGCTCCCTTTTTTTCGGAGGAAAGCCAATGAAAGTTCTGTTTATCGGGGATGCGGTGGGAAAGCCGGGACGCCAGGCTGTACGAAGTTTCCTGGAACGGCACCGGGGGAAATGGGATCTGGTGGTTCTGAACGGGGAAAACCTGGCCGGAGGCCGGGGAATCTCCGCTGAGACTGCCGGAGAAATGTTTTCCGCAGGGGTTCATGTCATTTCCACCGGGAACCATGTATGGGACCGGGTGGAGGCCAGGGCCCTTCTGGAAAAAGAGCGCCGGATTGTCCGCCCGGGCAATTATACGGAGGATCTTCCGGGAGCGGGTCTTGCGTTCGTGCCGGACGGCAAAGGCCGTGAACTGGCGGTGATCAATGTGTCCGGCCGGGCCTTTATGGACACGGCCCTGAACTGTCCCTTCCGGACCGCCCGGGAGCTGGCTTCCCGGGCCCGGTCCAGAACCCCCTTCGTTCTGGTGGACTTCCATGGGGAGGCCACCTCGGAGAAGCGGGCTTTCTTCTTTCATATGGATGGGCGGGTGTCCCTGGTGGTGGGGACCCACACCCACGTCCAGACCAACGACGATGAGATATCCGAATCGGGAACCGGGTATCTGACCGATGCCGGCATGACCGGGGTCCGGGATTCGGTGCTGGGGATGAAAAGGGAGCCCTGCCTGGAACGGTTTCTGCTGGGTGTACCGGCCCGGATGGAGGTGGCGGAGGGAAGGACCCTGCTGTGCGGCCTGCAGGCGGAACTGGATCCGGATGGGCGCTGCAGAAAACTGGTTAAAATCCGGGAAGAAGTTTAGAAAACATAAAAAAATCATTAAAACATGGCAGGAAAACTGCCGGTTCCACAAGAATATACTGGTATCAACGGAACAGTGGAGGTACCAGTTATGGAAGTTCTCAAAGTATCATCGAAATCCAGCCCCAATTCAGTTGCAGGTGCCCTGGCCGGTGTTATCCGGGAAAAAGGGGCAGCGGAAATCCAGGCCATCGGAGCCGGTGCCCTGAACCAGGCGGTCAAGGCTGTGGCCATTGCCCGGGGGTTTGTGGCCCCCAGCGGAATCGACCTGATCTGCATTCCCGCCTTCACCGATATTATGATCGACGGGGAGGAGAGAACGGCCATCCGCCTGATCATTGAACCCAGGTAACCATACACAGCGCGTCTGCGCTGTGTATTTTCATTGGGGGAGTTTTCTGGTAGAATAAGGGTACAACCTGGATAGACTCTTCCTGCTAAGTGTCTGGAAACTGTCGAATATAAACCTACACTTTTACAAAGGGGCTCCGGAGTTCCGCTTACCGATGTGCAGCCGTCTGACGGAATACAGAGATAGCGGACAGGAAACCCACCTGCATGCGCAGGGTTTATATGACAGTTCCCCTTAGTGGGATTTTTTTGTGTCCGCGCCCCGTGCAACCCCCGTGGGGGTTATGGTATAATTGTATGAAATTTCCGGGGCTCCGGGAAAAGAACCGTCAAAGGAGTATGACATGCTGACAGGCAATGAGATCCGCCAGAAATTTCTGGATTATTTTGAGCAAAGAAACCATACTGTGGTGGCCTCCAGTTCCCTGGTGCCCCACGAGGACCCCACCCTGCTTTTCACCAATGCGGGCATGAACCAGTTTAAGGATGTGTTCCTGGGCCTGGACCGCCGGGACTACAGCCGGGCTGCCAGTTCCCAGAAATGTGTCCGGGCCGGAGGCAAGCACAACGATCTGGATACGGTGGGAAAGACTGCCCGGCACCATACCTTTTTTGAAATGCTGGGGAATTTCTCCTTTGGGGACTATTTCAAGAAGGAAGCCATTGCCTATGCCTGGGAGTTTCTCACCGTGGAACTGGGAATTCCCAGGGAGAGTCTGTGGGTTACGGTCTTCCGGGATGATGATGAGGCCGAGGAACTCTGGAAAGAGCATACCGGTGTTCTTCCAAATCAGATTGTGCGGCTGGGGGAGAAGGACAATTTCTGGTCCATGGGGGATGTGGGTCCCTGCGGACCCTGCAGTGAGATCATTTATGACCGGGGACCGGAATATGCCTGCAGTCAGGAACCCTGCTCCATAGGGGGCTGTGACTGCGACCGCTGGCTGGAGGTCTGGAACCTGGTATTTATGCAGTACGACCGGGATGCCCAGGGGAGTATGAATCCCCTGCCCCGTCCCAGCATCGATACGGGGATGGGCCTGGAGCGGATCACCTCGGTGATCCAGAAGGCGGATTCCAACTACGATACCGACCTGATCCGTCCCCTGGTGGACTACGCGGCCACCCTGGCCGGCATCTCCTACCAGCCGGGAGAAGAGGGCTTCGGCTGCCGGGTGATCGCTGACCATGCCCGCAGCTGCACCTTTCTCATAAACGATGGCATCATTCCGGGAAATGAGGGACGGGGCTATGTGCTGCGCCGGATTCTCCGGCGGGCGGTCCGTTTCGGTAAGGCTCTGGGTATTCATGATCCCTTCCTGTACCGTTTCACCGATAAGGTGGCCGGCCTGATGGGAGACGCCTACCCGGAAATCAGGGAGAACCGGGAGTATATTGCCGGAGTGATCCGGATGGAGGAAGAGCGCTTCCAGGAGACGCTGGATTCCGGCATGAAGGTGGCCGCTGAAATTGTGGAGCGGGTTCTTTCGGCCGGAGGCTCAGTCATAGCCGGAGAGGATGCTGTCGTTCTGTACGACACCTATGGCTTTCCCCTGGATCTGGCCGAGGACATTGCTCTGG
>JAXGWN010000239.1:0-3492 GCA_040773285.1 Bacillota bacterium | reverse complement strand
TGCATCAGGTGGGTTTTTCCCAGTCCCACACCACCATAGATAAACAGGGGATTGTAGGCCTTGGCCGGGGTCTCTGCCACTGCCAGGCAGGCCGCATGGGTAAAACGGTTGCTGTTTCCCACCACAAAGGAGTCGAAGGTATACTTGGACATAAGGAAGGAGGGAACCATTTTTTTTCCTGCTGCCGGCTGTTCCCGGCGGACACCGGGATCCCGGCTGCCCAGTTTCTCCCTGTTCTTGTACTGCAGGTAGTCCTCGCTGTCCACAGGAATGAAGCGTACCTCAATGGTACTTTTCAGGATATTCTCCAGAATCCCGGTGATTAGATTGCTGAACCTCTCTGCCAGCCAGGTGGCAGCAAAGTCGTTATGACAGGATACCACAGCAACCCCTTCCTGAAAGGATATCAGCTGGGTGTTGTCAAACCAGGTTTTGAAGGTTGCCTCCGGGATGTCCTCACTGATCAGGGATAGTGCAGTGGACCAGATGTCTGTCAGATGGGATGCTTCTGGATTGGTCATGATTACCTCCGAAAAAAAATATCCACATCCGCTGTGAAAGATCTGTGGATAAGATGAATTAAAGAGTTTCAGGCCGGAAAGTTTTCAACAGATTGACTCACAGGCAGAATGTGGGGCTTCCGGTAGGACGTTTCCGGGATGAAATCACCGGAAACGTGTAAAAAGTCCGGAAAGCCTTTATAATATTAAGGTAGATAAAGGTCTGCAGCCGGTTTTTTCACCTGAAAAAGGAATATCAGGGAAGCCACAAGCCTGAAGGTAAAGATATAATATCAAAAATTATCCACAACTTCAACAGAAGAAGGGGCATCCGGATGTGTATAAGGATAAAATTATCCACAGAAACCCGCAGTGTTTTTATTGACAGCAGGGGCCTTCGTTTGTATAATTTATTCATATGTCCAGCAGAATGAAATGATTCATATAAGTTTGTATAGAGGGAGGGATTGACATGAAACGTACTTATCAGCCGAACAACCGGAAACACAAGAAAGTGCACGGTTTCCGCAGCAGAATGAGTTCTCCGACCGGGAGAAATGTTGTTAAGAGAAGAAGAGCAAAAGGTAGAAAGAGACTGACAGCATAAGGCCGCGCAAGTGGCCTTTTACTATATGGAAGGTCAGAAGCGGGGGAAACAATGCTGAAACACCAATACAGACTGACCAGCAGCAGGGATTACCGGGATGTATACCGAAAAGAGAAGAAGGCTGTGGGCACCTGCATGGTGGCTTATTGTGCCCCAAACAGGCAGGAGTTCAGCCGGTTCGGTTTCACTGTATCCAGGAAAATCGGAAATGCGGTGGTGAGAAACCGGGTTAAGCGCAGGATGCGGGAAGTGACCCGCATCCACCTGGATCATTTGACCGGAGGCATGGATGTGGTTCTGATTGCGCGGTCCGCCATTGTCCGGGTCCCGTTTGGAAGACTGGAACGGGAGTTTCTTTCCCTGATGAAGGAATGCGGTCTGCTGAAATGAAGGGATACCAATGCTGACCAAACTGCTGATACTGCCGATTCGGTTCTACCAGAGGGTAATTTCCCCGCTGTTTCCGGCCCGTTGCAGGTATTATCCTACCTGCTCGCAGTACGCAATTTTATCTTTGCAGAAATACGGCCCGGTGAAGGGAACAATAAAAGCAGTCTGGCGCATTCTGCGCTGTAACCCCTTCTCCCATGGCGGTGTGGACTACCCTTAAGGAGGTGTACTGCCTTAGGCAGGACAATATGACAGATTTTTTTACCGGACTGATCCGCAGTCTGTACGGGATTACGGAGTCCATCGGACTTCCCAACTATGGACTGGCCATTATCATGCTGACCCTGGTGGTCAAGCTGGCCATGTTTCCGCTGACCCGGATGCAGTCAAAATCCATGAAGGCCATGCAGGAAATTCAGCCTATGGTCAAGGAACTGCAGAAAAAATATGCCAATGACAAGGAAAAGATGAATATGGAGGTGGCCAAACTTTACCAGGAGCAGAAGGTAAACCCTATGGCCAGCTGCTTACCTCTTCTGATCCAGTTTCCCATAATTATCGCCCTGTTCAATGCCATGAGGGACTTCTTTGTTCCGGAGCTGAATGCTTCGTTTCTCTGGGTGAACAATCTGGGGGAACCGGATCTGTGGGTTTTACCCATTCTGGCCGGAATTTCCACCTTCCTTCAGCAGAAAGTGGCCATGACGGGAGAAGTGACCGGACAACAGAAGAGTATGCTTTACATCATGCCTGTCTTTATGGGCTGGATTTCCCGCAGTTTTCCGGCCGGACTGGCTCTATACTGGTTCTTCTTTAACGTATGGAGCACCCTGGAGCAGCTGGTGATCCGGGGTAAATTTAAATTTGGAGGCGGAGAGGGGACTGCGAAACCATGAAAGAGATTGAGGTTGCCGGTAAAACCGTAGACGAGGCGGTGGAATCCGCACTGAGCCAGCTGAGAGCGCTCAGGGAAGAAGTGGAAATCGAGGTGCTGTCCGAACCCAAGGCCGGTCTTTTCGGCATTCTGGGGGGTAAGGAGGCCGTGGTCCGGGTGAAGGTCCGGGAAAAACCCAGCAAGAATCTTGTGGCAATGGACTTTTTGCAGAAGGTATTTGCCGAACTGAAGGTAAATGCAGATGTTTCTATCGAAGAAAAAGGTGGATATACCTATTTTAATCTTACTGGCAATGGTCTCGGGGTGCTGATCGGACGTCGGGGCGAAACCCTGGATGCTCTGCAGTATCTGGTGAACCTGGCCACCAATAAACAGCTGGGGGAGAAGACCCATATCATTCTGGATGTATCAGGATACAGGGAGAAGCGTCAGGAGACCCTGACCCAGCTGGCCAACAAACTGGCCCGCAAGGCAAAGAAAACTTCCCGGAACATTGTTCTGGAGCCCATGAATCCCCAGGAGCGCCGGGTGATTCACACAGCCCTGCAGAACGATCCTTATGTATACACCATGAGTGAAGGGGAGGAACCCTACAGAAAAGTGGTCATTGCCCTGAAGAGAAGCAGATAACACCAGTGCCCAGTAGAAATACTGGGCATTTTTCAGCCCGGAGGTGTGAATATGGATTCAACCATTGCAGCCCTGGCCACAGCGCCGGGGGAAGCAGGAATCGGAGTGGTGCGGATCAGTGGTCCGGATGCCTGGACGGTTGCGGACAGTATATTTTTTCCGGTCCGCCGGGATCTGTGGAAGTCCCGGATAAGCCACCGGATGCTTCTGGGGGCACTGAAGGATGGTGACACCCGTCTGGACCAGGTGCTGTGTGTCTACATGAAGGGCCCAGCCAGTTATACCGGCGAGGACGTGGTGGAGATTCATTCCCATGGGGGGATGCTGATCCAGCAGAAGATCATGGATCTTCTCACTGCCCGGGGTGTGGAGCCGGCTCTTCCTGGTGAGTTTACCCGCCGTGCCTTCCTCAATGGCAAACTGGACCTGATTCAGGCGGAATCCATCCTGGATGTCATTGAGGCTACCAG
>JAXGWN010000238.1:0-3507 GCA_040773285.1 Bacillota bacterium | reverse complement strand
GAACGGATTGAGTAAATCTCATCCGACGTGATAAATGGACCAGAAAGCCCCGGCTACGGGTGGCTGTTAAAGCTATCCGTTGCCAGGGCTTTTTTGTGGAAGAAATTACGTTCAACTGTCATGAGCGAGCAATTCGTTCAGACGGATGGCCAGTTCCAGCTGAAACCGGTCTTCGCTGTTGTGAAGATCCATATTCAGGATATCACCCAGTTGCTGGATCCGGTACCGGACCGTGTTCTGGTGGATATAGAGATCTCTGGCTGTATCAGAAATATTCCATGAATTGGTCAGAATGAAGCATTTCAGTGTCTCATAGTATTCATCCCTGCGGGACCGTTCGGACTGGAAAAGTGGCCTCAGCATTTCCTGAATATACCTACGGATCTCCGGGATATTTCTGCTGTCCAGCAGACGGGCGAAACCCAGCTGTTGGTAATGGACGATGCCCATATTTTCTTCATGGACGCAGAATGACCAGCGTAGGGCATTCTGGGCGTTTTCGAATTGCTCTGACACCGAAAGCAGTGATCCTCTATTGCTGATTCCCACGAAGAAGGGAACGCCATATTTTGTCTGCAGCCAGGTGCGTAAAGAAGACACAATCTGACTGATGAATTCGGTACGGGAGATCAGAAGAACCACCCGGTCTTCGACAATACCACAAAGTGGCATTGCCGTTGTCAGGGAGTGGGCGATTTCCTTCAACTGAAATTCAAGTTCAGTTTGAGCGGAGATAAGCCCGAGTCCGTCGTCTTTTCCGGACATTACCACAGTATTCAGATGATCCATCAGTTCACAGAAGCATGAGGATGCTTCTTTTTTTATGGATTCACTGTCAGAAATCTCATTTCGTATCAGCTTCATTAAAAGTTTCTGCCGCTTTCCGGTCAGGTGTTCAACTTTCTGCTGGATGATCTGGGCCAGGGATTTGCTGGCAAAATGAAACAGCCGGATGATCTGATTGTCCACAACCGGACTGTCCAGAAGAACCCAAAAGACAAAATCCCGTGAAGGACTCTGATTGAGAATTCCATAACCGTATCTAATTTCTCCTGAGCAGGTCAGAGTGATCAGCCGGGCCTCACCTGGAGGAGTGGACAGGAAGGACTCATTGCATACACTCCACTCACACCGGTTTTTGAGGGCCTCAGACATACACCGATTCTGCCCGGCGGTAACCTCTTCAGAAAAGTAACGAAGATATACCGGCAGACCGGAGTAGTAACAGAGCTTCTGGGTGATACATCCGAACTGTTTTTCAGTGAAGCAATGGAAGAAGTCCTCCTGGATCTTGTCAATCCGCATGAAGGAATTCAGCCGGGGAATAAAAAAGTTCTCAGAAAAGAACTCCACAATATCCACGTAATGTATTCCCTCATCCAGTTGAATGACTGGGAGGCCATGTTTTTCAGACAATTCCAAAAAATCTCCCGGGGCAACATCCTCGTAATCATACAGATAGATTCCCAGGGCGGAAACGTTCCGTTCCACCATTGATATGAACAGATTCTTTCTGCTTTCCACGGTGGAAAGCCATTTGTGGCCTCCGATCACCACCAGAGAGTGGGGCTGTATATAGAAGTAGTTGTCTGGGTTGTACAGAATGTTTACCGTTACGATTTCTTTGCTGAGTCCGGAATCACCGGATAGTATTCTGCAGCCGGAAAAGAAATCTGAGGTAAAAAGTTTGGAAACAGGTATTCTCATTGGGCTCTCCATCCATAGAAAAATTCCAGATTGGGCCTGGCAGGAACCTCGGTTATTCTTTATCGGATTCCACAAGAATCATACACCATTTGACATAGAAAACCATGCCACAGGCATTTCTTTGGAAAATCAGCAAAATCTGAACCGGCATTTTGTATTTTCTACAAAGACGACACTGCGGATTCAGGGAATAATGAAGCCATCAATGAGAGTGAGGTGCTGATATGAACGAAATCTACAACGCATTGAGTCAGGCCATACGGGACGGTGAACTGGAAGACGGGATCAGGGAATTTGATATCCTGTTGGATCAGGGTGTGTCTCCGCTGAATGTCTTCCTGGAATGTGTGGAGCCCACCCTGAACGATCTGGGAGAGAAATTCTCCAAAATGGAGATCTTTCTTCCGGAACTGATGATCGCTGCTGATGTGGTCACCGGGATTCAGGAAAAGGCTGAGCCGCTTTTGGCTGCAAACTCCCAGTCCGTGGGGAACCGGGGTACTGTGGTGATTGCTACGGTTTTCGGCGATATTCACGATATTGGCAAGAACATGGTAGCCCTGATGCTGAAAGTCAATGGGTTCAATGTTCATGACCTGGGAGTGGATATCTCCCCCCAGCAGCTGGTGAAAAAAGCAGAGGATACCGGAGCAGACCTGCTCTGCCTGTCCGGACTGATGCTTCCGTCTCTTCCCTATATGCGTGAAACCATAGAACTGGTGAAGGGAAATAAGCAACTGCAGGAAAAAACAAAAGTACTAGTGGGCGGTGGCCCGGTGACGGAGAAGTGGGCGGCAGACAACGGAGCAGACGGATACGCGGACGATGCGATGGGGGCGGTGAGACTGGCCGTCCAGGTTATGGGAAAGGAGTAGAAATGGAGAGCAGACAGGAATTCAGTTTCTTTGATGCAGAGAAGAACCGCAAATATCTGCTGGAGGCATGCCGGGTTTCAGAAGAGGCCGTGAGGTCCGGAAACACTCCTTTCGGGGCTATTCTGGTGGATGGTGAGGGAAACATCCTTCTTAGACAGGAAAATGTTGAGATTACCCGGTCGGATTGCACCGGGCACGCAGAAACAACATTGTGCCGGGTTGCATCCGGGGAGTATTCAAGGGAGTTTCTGGCAACCTGCAGTCTCTATACCACAGCGGAACCCTGTGCCATGTGTTCCGGGGCCATCTACTGGGCCAATATCGGACGGGTAGTGTATGGGATTTCTGAGAAAGAACTGCTGGAACTCACCGGTTCAGATCCACAGAATCCCACCTTCGATCTACCCTGTCGGGAGGTCTTTGCCGCC
Source organism: Bacillota bacterium (assembly GCA_040773285.1). GTDB lineage: Bacteria > Bacillota > TC1 > TC1 > UBA5767 > JAXGWN01. Next base: position 497 of record JAXGWN010000238.1, on the reverse strand, counting down.
GGTCAGAAGGATCTGGTGGTGGAGGGACCGACAGAGGACCAGGAACTGAAGGATTTGCTGAAAAATCCCCACATGGGATTCTGGAACAAATAAGACGGAACAGACAGACAAAAATGATCTGACTTCAGATGTTGCGCAGAAGAACAGAACAAAACGGGTATGGATACAAAAATCTAATTATGAGGTGAAAAAATGAAACGTATTCACAAGTATCTGACGCTGTTTATGGTTTTGTTACTGACCATTTCCATGACTGCTGCCTGCACTCCTGCCTCCGGAGAAGAGTCACCGGGCACAGGGAATGTGGAAGAGCCTGCTGCTCAAGAACCGGCAGAGGATAGTGCTAAGATGAGGGTAGGTCTCCTGATGGATGGACCCATCAATGATCAGGGATGGAATGCAACTGCATTTGCAGGACTGGAGCGGATCCGGGAGGATCTTGGAGCGGAGATCGCCTACAGTGAAAGTGTCAGTGTTTCCGATATGGAAGAAACGTT
>JAXGWN010000237.1:0-3510 GCA_040773285.1 Bacillota bacterium | reverse complement strand
GGGATTGGTGAAGGCCACCAGAAGGGTTATGAGAAGCACCTTCAGGGTAAACCAGCTGAATCCGCCATACACCATGACCCCGGCCATCATGGTGAGAAATCCTACGGTTTCTACCTTGGCCGTAATCAGAATCCGGGCATAAAACCCTTTGAACCGGAAAATTCCCGCCACCCCGAAGGCCTTGAAGATCAGGGCTGCCAGAATCTGGAACCCGGACATGTACAGTCTAATCAAGATCTCCCCTCCTCTCGATGAAGCGGGCGATCAGGACCATCCCCACAAACCCCAGAACCGCATACACCAGGGCCACATCCAGATAAAAGGATCTGCCTGTCAGAATGGCCAGCACCACAATGGCCACCGTCATCTTGGAAAAAATCATATTGAGGGCCAGCATCCGGTCCCAGACGGTGGGACCAAAAATCAGCCGTATGGTCACCAGAGCGACCAGAACTGCCAGTACCGAAAGGACCACCTGAAAAAAAGTCATCTTTTCTCCCCTTTCAGTATCTCCAGAAAACGGGGACAGACCAGATCCTGTATCACCGGAATCTCCTCGGAATCCTCGGAGTCGTCCCCGAAGGACAAGACCTTCAGGACACAACCCTCTTTGTCAACGGTCACAGTGCCGGGGGTCAGGGTAATGGCATTGGCCACCAGGCAGATGGCCAGTTCATTGTCGAGACCCGTATCGTACTCCACCAGCTGAACCCGGGAACGCCCCCGGATGATTCTTGGCAGGGCAGCAATCCCCGACTGATAGATCTGGGAGATCAGGCACACGGAATATCGGATTATCATGAAAAAGGTAACAGGCCGGGCCTCCCGGGCGGGGGCCGGCATCAGGAAGTAACCGGTAAAGAAAACCGCAAAGGCGGAAATCAGAAGACCGGTCATTATCAGAAAAGGGGTCACATTCTCATTGAGAATCAGCCAGATCAGAGTATAAAGAAAGAGCGTCCGGCCGTTGTGGAGCAACCATTTCAAAGCGGGCACCTCCCGGCGCGCCAGGGCGCAGATTTGTCCGTAAATTATAACAGAAAGAATCCCTCCGACAGATTCTCATAAATTTATTTTATGGTAAAACATGAAAAAATGGCACCATGGGTTCACGTCTCCTCAGGGGCGCCGGAAACCGAAGCCTGCCGCAGACTTTCATAACCGTCTGCAGGGTTCTTCTCTGCCGGAGCCATTTGCCACTCACGCAGTTGCCTGGAAGATGAACCATCCATCCCGGATCAGAAACCGGAACACACCTCCATGCCTTTCCACGATATGGGCCATGCTTTTGGTTCCAAAGCCGTGTCCCTGTTCCTGGGCGACCGGCAGTCCTTTCCGGATCTCCGGCTCCTTCCCATATCTGTTGCGGACCTCGACACACAACTTGGCGTTTCTTTCGTACACCCGCAACCGGATGTGCCGCCGGCCGCCAGCCTCAATATCCATGCAGGCATGGATGGCATTTTCCAGGGCATCCCGACTTTTACAGTTTAAAATTAGCAATCGCCTGCAACCCTTGTGTTTGCAGGCGATTTTTGTATTCGGCATTCTTCAGAAGTGTAGTGCTTAAAAGGGGTATTGTATCTTTTTGAGGAAACGGCTGAATACTTCCTGTTTTACTTCCACGTCATACAGGTCGGTTCCGAATGCATTCTGGATCTTCCGGTAATCCTCTGCCACTTCATCCACCGGAGAAAACTTCAGGGTATCCACCCACTGCCCCTGACTGTTTTTGCGCTTCTCAAAGCCCAGGGATCCCCCCACATCGTCCAGTTCCACATACCCCCCCGGCCGGACCTTGCAGGTTGCCGCATTCAGAGCTCGTACAATCCGCTCTGCCGCCATCGGCGTTTCTTTCAGGGCATACTGGATCAGCCTCAGAATCAGAAGTGCAGTGAAGCAGATCAGAAAATGAGCCTGAATGTGTTCCTGTGTACTCACAAAGACCGGGCGGGCAGCGAGATCGGACTTCAGGATCCGGAAAGATTCCTCAATCTTCCACAAGCCGGAATACACCTCCCGGATTTTTGCCGCATCATAGTCCCGTTCGCTGGTGATCAGGCAAAAATATCCATCGAAGCGGGCATCCAGTTCCGCTTTCTCATAATCCACCGTGCCTACTTTCCGGAGGTTCTCCAGGATCTCCCCGGATTCCCGGTCCACCAGCAGTTCTTTGGTATACTCCTGGACCCCCTTACGGATCCCATAGGCAGGATTGCGGCGGGCCCGGTCTGCCATGAGCAGTTTTTCCTCCCGTTTCCTGGCAGCCCGCAGGGCTTCATCCCGGTTCCAGTAGATCAGAACCTGCCTTTGGCGGGTTTCCTTCCGTCCGTCGCGGTCCAGTCCGGTGTAGGATTCTGTAAACAGCTTGTACTTGTAGGAGCGGTCTGCGTTCCAGACATAGTCCTGTTCTTCCAGCATGGCTTCCAGATACCGTTTTCCTTTGGTGCCCCGGAGGGCCTGGGACACCACATAGCCATCTCCATGAGCACAAATGTAGTCAATGTTTTTGGAGGAATTCAGCCCCTTATCCGCCACCACAATCAGCCGGCCCAGTTCATAGGACTGCTTCAGTTCCTGCATGACTGGCTGCAGGGTGCTGGTATCGCTGGTATTTCCGGGGAACAGACTCATGGCCACCGGAAGACCGTTGCTGTCCAGAAACATTCCCATCTGGACAATGGGATCCACCCGGTGCTCCTTGGAAACCCCTTTCTTGCGCAGCTTCCCATCCGGATCGGGGAAATCAATTTCAAAGAAGTAATTGGTAACATCGTACAGGGCATGCCGCAGGTCCCGTCCCACCGTGGCGCAGATCCGCTGGTTCAGATGCTGCTGCAGCCGGGTCCCGAAGGCCGCCATCTGGTCCATGGCCCGGTACATGTGAGGCAGTTCCAGGTTGAGGTCCCAGCCATAGAACGCCTGCTGGCGTTGCAGACTGGCCCGTTTGGAGTCCGGGGCCAGAATACGGTTCAGAACCAGATATTTGAAGATCTCATTGACATCATAACTGCCACGGAACCCGGAGGTATCCAAAAAATCCTGGATAAAACCCGGAATCCCCAGCCCATTGTACACGGCTTCCAGAAATTTGTATCCATAGTTCATCCGGTGGTTGTTTCCATTGTACATCCGGAGGGAGGAGACCTGCTGGCGTTGGGTGGGATCCTGGTCAAACGCCTCAACCTCCCGCAGAAAGGCTTCCGGGTCCGGCTGGTCTTCAAGGTACCCGAAACTTTTCAGGGTACGCTGTTTGGGTTTCAGTCCCGGCCCAGGCCGGTAGGATTCCACCACCCGGATATAGGTCTTGACCGAGCCGTCCTTCAGTTTGTTTTTATCTTTACGGATCAAGAGATCACCCCGTCTCTATTATATAGCATTACGGAGCATTACGCAACTAAAATATAGGAAAAACACACAAAAAAACTGGAAAACCGCACCATGTGGGCTTTCCAGGAATTATTTTGAATTCTGATCTATGGGTTTCTTCACGAAAGTGTAAAAGTCGGG
>JAXGWN010000236.1:0-3518 GCA_040773285.1 Bacillota bacterium | reverse complement strand
TGAATCCCGGGATTTTCAGTTCCCCGGCTACGGAAGGGGCCGTAGGATCCGCCAGGTCCAGTACAAAGAGGGGATCGATGGTGCGGAAGGTGACCATGTACCCGGTGTCCCCCATGAAGCGCATGGAGTAAATCTGTTCCCGGGGAGCCAGTCCGGTGAGAGAACCCACAGGTTCCATGAAGGAATCCAGCACATACACCGCATTGCCGGCGTCCGTGGTGGCGGCCACTCTGAGGTGTCCATTGTGCTCATCCATGGAGAACTGGTTCAGGAGTCTCCCCCGGATCCTGGCGGTTCCGGCATAGCCAAACCGCATTCCATCCACCTGAAACCGGCTGATCTCTGTGGTTCCATCGTAGCGGTCGGCAGCCAGATACAGGGAATTCCGGTTCATATAGACCAGATGTCCGGAGGTGGTCATGGCCTCCACCATGGCCGGTTCCCGGTCCCGGATGTTGAGGGCGGACAGGACCACGTATCCCCTGGCCGGAAAGTCAGGCATAACCAGGACGTCGTCCACGCCCAGGGGTACCACCTGGTTCCCGGTGGCTGTATCCCTGAGGTAAGGGACGATCCGGCCGTCTGAGAGCCAGGAGTTGGTGATCAGGTAGACGATGTCCCCGGCCTTGCGGCTGGAGATGTAGGAGCCTTCCATTTCATGAGTCTTCAGAAGAACCGGGCTGGAAGGATCTGAGATATCATATACGTCTGTGTAGCTGAAATTTTTCTGCCAGCCGGGCCAGATCATGGCTTTTTCCTCCATGATCCGGGGGTCCCCGGGACCTGGGCTCTCTCCGGCCTCATAGCGGTTCCCCAGAACCACCAGCCGGTCGCCGTCCAGATAGAGTTCCTGAACCTGTTTTTCATCCGGCATCCGGATCTGTGCGGCCTCACTCATGCGGCTGCCGTCTGCACGGACGATTCTGACTGCATTGTTTCCCCCGATGTAAAGATATTTTCCGTCTGTTTTCAGAATGTCGGCCTCATCCACACCCTCCACCTGAATATTGGTGGTGGAATAGTCTCCGGAACCCTCTCCGGAACCGAGGCCATCCGGGGCGTCAGCGGCCGGAGCCTCCTGGGCTGCCTCTTCCTTGAGACCGTACCGGGGATCCGGTGTGGCTGACAGCAGGGCTGAAAGTTCTTTTTCGTTTTCCACCCGCAGCACCGCGCCGATCCGCTGTTTCACTGTTTTGACCACATCAGGACGTTCTGCCAGGGCGGCGGCGGTTTTTCCCACGGCAATCACGCCGTCCCGGTAGAAGACCGGCTGGTCAAGAACCGATTCGGAAATCACCCGCAGGGGCACCATGGTGCGGCCCTGGATGATTCTTACCCGGGTATCCATTTCCACCCGGGTCTCTTTTCCATCCCGGACCATGTGGTACCAGGGCTGATCCGCGAAGAAAACGCTGGCATTTTCTCCGGAACGGATTTCCACCCGGCGGGTTTCGGGATCAAAGGAAACCTCAGCTCCAAAGTGTTCCGCCAGGGCCCGCAGGGGCACCAGGGTGCGGCCGGCGGTGAGCATGGCAGCCACACCGGGGTTTCCGGAATCCAGAAAAGCCACTTCGCTTCCGGAAAGGATCAGGGGACTGCCGGCATGGAGATAGATTCCTTCTGCCTCCGCAGCCGGGTCAGTGGCCCGGGCGGGGGAGGGTAACCATAGGGCAGTGAGCAGGGACAGGGCCATCAGGGGCACCAGCCACCGGATGGTCTTCGGACGCATAACGCTCATTTTAATTCCTCCCTGAGTCTTCGTCCGGCCCCGCAGGGCCGGCAGTTTTATCTTTCGGTCTTTGGACGAAAATTTACTGCCTGCGGTTCCGGTTGACCTCCGGGTCCGCTATAATGGTACTGAATCCGGAAGGGGAGTAGGATGGCCCCGGCCGGCAGGGAGGAACAGCCATGGAAAACAGATGGGATCTGCATCCCAAGGAACAGAAAATTTTACTGACCATTTTTGAAAAATATGATGGTATGCTGCGTCAGGAGGGGGACCCGGTCCTCCGGCATACCCTGGCCGTGGCCGGATACCTTTATTCCGCCGGTCTCCGGGACCGTTACATCTATACCGCCCTGACCTATGAACTGACCGAGTTTACCCCCATGGATCCTGCACAGGTGGAAGCCCTGGTGGGTCCGGCTGCCGCCCGGGCCATCCGGGCTCTGGACCTGCGCAGAAGCCTGGGGCTGAAAGAATATCTGGAGGAAATTTCCGGCGAAAAGGTGGCCGCTGAAGTGGAGACTGCTGTCTGGATGGACCGGCTGGCCAATTCTGTGATGCTGGACCGGGAAAGCCGCATGGATCTTCTGGATGCCGTCAGTCTCTACGTTCTTCCCTTTTCCGGAGGACTCAGGATGGGCAGGGAACTGAAACTGCTGTACCAGTATGTGAAGCAGTTTCACGAGCAGGAGGAACAGAGGACCCTGGTGGCCGACGTGATGAACGTATGGGCTTCTCCGGTGGACGATGACCAGAGGGGAATTCTTGATTTCTGGTTTCTGGGAGACGATCCGGTGAGCCTCAGCTGCTGGCTGACCCGGGAGGATCTGGAGGAGGCGGCGGGCAGGATAGGCTCCCAGGTGGCCCTGATTCTTACCGCTGTCCAGGGGGGAGAGCCGGATGTCTGGCCGGATGCCGGGGAGTATCTCAGGAAGAATCCCGGGGGAGCCGGAAGTGAGGCGGTGCTGCCCTCCGGACGGGTATTTGAGGAATCCGGGGAAATGATCCCGGAACCGGCTGCCTGGCTCACCGGAGTGGTCCAGGGAACCGGTACTCCGTCCCTGGTGGAGAATGACGGAGTCCAGTACCGTCTGCTGGTGCTGAGGATCCGGGATATGCTGATCAATGCCCTGGTCCGGGAGGATCGGATGGAGGAGCCCCGTCCCGGCCAGATTCTGTCAGGTTTTTTCAGCCTGTTTGGAAATCTGGTGCTGCCGGATGAGGATATCATACGGCGGGAAATGATGCGCCGGGACCGGATGGCCCTGGAGGACATGAATCCGGTGGAGGTGTCCCCCCTGCTTCACTGATGCTGGCGCAAACGCCGTAAATGATGTATACTGTTGCCGGGCAGAGTGCGGCCCGGCGACAGTCCATTGGGACAATTCCAGACGCACCGGTGAACGGCCGGCAGAGAAATGGGAACGCATAGGTGCGTTCTTTCTTTTTGCCGGAACACGTTCAGCCGTCTGAAATATAAGAGGAGAAAACATTGAAATTCGAAGAACTGAACATTTTACCCGAAATACGTAAGTCCCTGGTACGGGAGGGGTACCTGAGCCCCACCCCCATCCAGGCCAAAAGCATACCCCCTCTGCTGAAGGGATCCGATCTTCTGGGCTGTGCCCAGACCGGTACCGGCAAGACTGCGGCCTTTGCCATTCCCATTCTCCAGCAGATGCACGACCGTCCCGGAGACGGACAGAAGCGGGTCATCCGGGCCCTTGTGCTGGCCCCCACCCGGGAACTGGCCCTGCAGATCGGGGAAAGTTTTGAGACCTATGGCCGGTTT
>JAXGWN010000235.1:0-3544 GCA_040773285.1 Bacillota bacterium | reverse complement strand
TACAAGCACGTGCCGCTGATGGAAGTGGCCAACGCCTGGCAGGCGGTGCGCAACAACGTGCTCGGCACGCTGCTGGTGGCGGCGCACGCGCAGCGCTTTGGGGCCGAGCGCTTCGTGCTGATCTCCACCGACAAGGCGGTGAACCCCACCAACGTGATGGGGGCCTCCAAGCGGATGGCGGAGATGGTGGTGCAGACCCTGAATGCGGTCAGCAGGACGGAATATGTGGCGGTCCGGTTCGGAAACGTACTGGGATCCAACGGCAGCGTGATCCCCCTGTTCCGGGAACAGATCCGGAAAGGGGGACCGGTGACGGTGACCCATCCGGATATTATCCGCTACTTCATGACCATTCCCGAGGCGGTGTCCCTGGTGATCCAGGCGGGTGCCCTGGCCCGGGGAGGAGAGGTTTTCGTGCTGGATATGGGGGAACCGGTGCGGATCGTCCAGCTGGCAGAGGACCTGATCAAACTGTCCGGCCTGGTTCCCTATGAGGATATTGAGATTGTGTTCACCGGACTGCGGCCGGGGGAAAAACTGTTCGAGGAACTGCTGCTGGACGGGGAGAATGTGGAGGAGACGCCCCACCGGAAGATTTTTATCGGGAAACCGGAGGTGCTTACCATGGAGGAACTGGAAGCGGCTCTGGAGAGACTGGGGGCTGTTCTGGATAAGGATCCGGAGGAAATCCGGCAGGTGCTCCGGGAAGTGGTACCCACATACCGGCCGGAAACATTCAGTTCTTAGTTTCACAAATTGGGAAAAGCCGGCGGAAGTGCCGGCTTTTCGGTTATAATGATAACAAAAAAAGGAACGTGATCCTATGTCATTCAAAAAAGTACAAAAAATTCCGGAACCGGCGGAAATCATAGAGGCACTGCCCATCTCTGAGGATGTGAGGAAGATCAAAAAGGCCCGGGACCGGGAGATTGCAGAGATTTTTACCGGGGAGAGTGAGCGTTTCCTGATGATCGTGGGACCCTGTTCCGCCGACAACGAGGAATCGGTTATCACCTACATCAGCCGGCTGGCTGAAGTGCAGGAAAAGGTGAAGGACCGGATGATGATCGTTCCCCGGATCTATACCAACAAGCCCCGGACCACCGGGGAAGGATACAAGGGGATGCTTCATCAGCCGGATCCCGAGAAAAAGCCAAATCTTGTGGAGGGAATTCTGGCCATCCGGAAGATGCACATCCGTGCTATCCGGGAGTCCGGGATGGTCTGTGCCGATGAGATGCTGTATCCTGAAAACTACGAGTATCTGGAGGATCTGCTGGGTTACATCGCCGTGGGAGCCCGTTCCGTGGAAAACCAGCAGCACCGGCTCACCGTCAGCGGAACCTATATGCCGGTGGGGATGAAAAATCCCACCAGCGGAGACATCTCCATCATGCTGAACGCCATCCGGGCGGCCCAGGGGGAACACACCTTTATCTTCCGGGGCTGGGAGGTAAACACCGATGGAAATCCCCTGACCCATGCCATTATGCGGGGCGCAGTGGACAAGTTCGGTAAGAGCATCGCCAACTATCATTATGAGGATATTATTTACCTGATCGAGGAGTATGAGAAACGGAAACTGAAGCATCCGGCCATCATTGTGGATACCAATCATTCCAATTCCGACAAGCAGTTTGCCCAGCAGCCCCGGATTGCCATGGAGGTGGTCCGCAACCGGCAGTACGATTCCCGGGTCCGGCAGTACGTGAAAGGACTTATGGTGGAATCCTATCTGGAGGAGGGCCGCCAGGAGATCGGAGAGAACACCTTCGGCAAGTCCATCACGGATCCCTGCCTGGGCTGGGATGCCACTGAGCGGATGATCTATGACCTGGCAGAACTGGTATAAAGCTTTTAAAAACCGTCCGGCGGACGGTTTTTCTTTTGTATTCAGCACGAACCCCGGCCGGAGCGGTATAATGGGGAAAAGACTGAATACAGAGGAGTGTTTGATATGCCGTTTACCAAAGTACAGAGTATTCCGGAGCCGGCTGAGGTGATCAGCCTTTTGCCTCCGGATGAGACCGTCCGGAAAGCCAAGGCGCAAAGGGACCGGGAAATTGCCGCAATTCTATCCGGGGAGGATTCCAGGTTTCTGCTGATCATCGGACCCTGCTCCGCCGATAATGAGGATGCGGTCTGCGACTACATCACCCGTCTGGCCGTGCTGCAGGAAAAAGTGAAGGAAAAAATCCTTATGGTTCCCCGGATCTATACCAACAAGCCCCGGACCACCGGGGAGGGGTACAAGGGGATGCTGCACCAGCCGGATCCTGAGAAAAAACCCAACCTGGCCGAGGGGATCCTGGCCATCCGCCGGATGCATCTGCGGGCTATCCGGGAATCCGGGATGAGTTCCGCCGATGAGATGCTGTACCCGGAAAATCATGAGTATCTGGAGGATCTCCTCAGTTATGTGGCGGTGGGGGCCCGCTCTGTGGAGAACCAGCAGCACCGGCTCACCGCCAGCGGAGTGGACGTTCCGGTGGGAATGAAAAACCCCACCAGCGGCGACATCACCATCATGCTGAATGCGGTGAAGGCCGCCCAGATGGGGCATACCTTTATATTCCGGGGAGCTGAGGTGATGACCAGAGGAAATCCCATGGCCCACACCATTCTCCGGGGAGCAGTGGACAAATTCGGAAAAAGCATTGCCAACTACCATTATGAGGACATTGCCCTGCTGATCGATGAATACGAGAAGCGGGGACTGAAACATCCGGCCATTCTGGTGGACACCAACCATTCCAACTCCGACAAGCATCACGGGGAACAGCCCCGGATTGCCCTGGAGGTTATCCGCAACCGGAACTACGATTCCCGGATCCGGGCCTACGTGAAAGGCCTGATGGTGGAATCCTATCTGGAGGAGGGCCGTCAGGACATCGGGGAGCACATCTATGGAAAGTCCATTACGGATCCCTGTCTGGGCTGGGAGAACACCTTCCGTATGGTCATGGATATGGCGGAACAGCTTTAGGGATTGATTTTTATGGCGATCAGGGAAACGAAGAAGGAAAACAGGATCAGCATGTGCACGTAGGGGATTTCCCTGGGCAGTGTGAGATAGAGAATGGTAAGAAGGGCAATCACAAAAGTTTTCAGAAAGATCCGGCTGCGCCGGGTCTGGAACATGGACATGGGCCACCTCGCTTTGGTTGATCCCCGCAGGGTCAGGTTCATTATATCCACAGCCGGACCGGGTGACAAGCGCTCCGGAGAAGGAGGACAGATGAGAATAACGGGAATCAGCGGCAGCAGCCGCAGAGGGAACTGCCACCGTGCCCTGGAGATTTTTCTGGCGGCGGCCGCAGAGTGCGGGGTGGAGACCGAACTGATCGGTCTCAATGAGGTTGGTCTCAAGGACTGTACCGGAACCTGCCATGAAATCTGCCATCCCCGGGATGGGGATGGCAGGATTCTTCCCGGAGGCTGGTTCCTGTGTACCCGCCGGGATGACGGGCACAGGATTCTGGAGGACATGGTGCGCTCCGATGCCCTGGTGCTGGCCACTCCCGTGCTGTTCGGCAATTTCAGC
>JAXGWN010000234.1:0-3578 GCA_040773285.1 Bacillota bacterium | reverse complement strand
GGAAGACCGGGTGGCCGTGTACGATTACCGCAGTGGCCGGATCCGCAGGATTCTGTCCGAGTCATCCACCGGATACCGGATTCTGAGACCAAAGGAGAACCGCCGGGTCCTGGTGCTTCCGGGGCCGGATGCATCCCTCCGCCTCTTTGGCTATGTCCCGGAGGGGGAGATGGAACTGCAGCAGGAGATACCCCTCAGCAGCGGGCTGAGTCAGCCTCTTCTTGACATTCTGGTGAATCCGGATGGTTCTGAAACCCTGCTGGTCCGGGGGAAGATCCCGGCCGGCGCAGTGACCGACCTGATCGGGCTGCGGGGGGAGAACTTCCATAACCTTTTCTATGAGGAGGGTCCCGGTTACAGTCCAAGAACCCTTATTTCCTGGCCGGTGGAGCCGGCAGATCTGGACGGGGACGGAAGTCCGGAGATTCCGGGACCGGCGGACCCGGTGCGCACCGCCGGAGTTCCCGGGGTGCAGTGGATCCAGTGGCTGCGCTTTGCCCCTCCGGAGAGTCTTCTTCCGGTGACCCAGACCCTGGAGATCCAGGGCCCCGATCCGGTCCGATTCCGGATTCCGGAGCGCTGGAACGGCCGTATCCGGCTGTATCCGGCCGACCCGTCCTACCAGGGGGCCCTGAGTTCCGCTGAGGTGCGGCTGGTCCGGGAAGACGGTACGGAAGCCAGTCTGTTCTCATTTTCCCTCTTCAATGCCGGCCTGCCCATCCCTGAGGAACTGACCCCTGTGGCCGGAAACCAAGGCCTGGTGGTGGCCGTGGATATCCGGGAGGCCAGAGAGGATTCCGTGCTGGAAGGTTTTGAATTTCCATAGAAACCTGGCGTCAGGATTTCCTGACGCCTTTTTGCTATAATGGGGGCGGAGGGATGCGTATGGGGAAGTGGGAGGCCCGGCTGGTGGTGGCTCTGGCCCTGGTTCTGGGGCTGGCGCTTGTACTGCTAATGAGTACCGGAGGAAACGGGGGAGCGGAAACCCCTGAAATGGGCCGTCTTCTGGCGGGGCTGGAGACCGGGGAACAGGATCTTACCCGGGAGGTGCTGGAGCGGGTTAATTTTGCCAGGGCAGTAATCGGGGTGGTTGAGGATTCTCATCCTCTGATCCGGTTTATGGAAAACCGTCATGGCTTTGACTGGGAAGAGACGGGAAGGTTTCTTGAGGCAGTGGCCCGGGATCCTGCCGTTTCGGATGAGGAGTTTCTATACAGGGCGGAGGAGTATCTGAGTCTTCTGTCGGATCCGCTGACCCGGCTGTCCGGAGACACTCTGGAAGGGATTCTTATGACCCTTCCGGTGGAGGTAACGCGGCAGGACGGGCGCCTGGTGCTCCACCGGTACCATGAGGTGCTGCGGAGGGCTCCGGACTATGTGGAGATGCTGGAGCCGGGAGACCGGCTTGTACTGGTGGATGGAGTGGACGCCGGCATTCTGTATGGGGAACTGCTGGAGGGCTCCCTGTATGCCCGGTTTCCGGAGCGGCAGAAGGAGTTTACCCGGCGGTTTTTTCCGGCTTATTACGACAGCCGGCTAAGGGACAAAGGCGTGGCTTCCAGCCGGCTTACCTTTGAGAAACCGGGCCGGGTCCGCTATACGGTGACTCTCAGCTGGAACGATGCCAGGGGGCTTCTGGGACCTATGGGACTGGTCAGCGGTCCCGGGGGCGGAACCCTGCATGCCTGGCGGATGGAAGAGGAAGATATTGCAGTGATCCGGGTCAGCCGGCTTTCCGGGGATAATCTGGCCCTGTTGCAGAGCGCCATGAGCCGGTACCGGGACGCCACTGCCCTTATCCTGGACCTCAGAGGGGCGGATCCGGGACCGGAAAGCAGGGAATTTGTTCTCAGTCTGCTGGGTTATTTCACCCCGGAACACCGGGACCTGCTGCAGATCCGGTTCAGAAATTCCCAATACGCCCAGGCTCTGGGCATCGGGGATCCGGAGGTGTCCGCGCAGTATCCGCCGGCCAGAGTCCAGACGGTCCGGCCCGGGCCATTTTTGCTGGAGATTCCTGTGGTGGTCCTGCTGGACGACAATCTGCTGCTTCCTCCGGATCTTCTTTTGTATGGCCTCGATTTTCTGGGAACCGGCCTGATCATGGGAAGAACCTGGCCCTTTGCCGGAACTTACGGCCCCATGGTGGTGCAGACCCCCTACCGGAACTGGAGTTTTCAGGTGGCTACAGAGGCCCTGTACGATATGCAGATGAATGTGCTGGCCGGCCGGCGGGTGGAGCCGGACCGGGTATTTGAACCGTCCCTTGAAGAACTGAAGGGATCCGGGGATCCGGTGATGGACCGGGCAGTAAAATGGCTTAAGGAAATCGTAACGTCGGCATCCGGGGAGGAGAGCGCATGAATGGCATGGATCTGAACGGTCTGGTGATTTTCCGGGAGATTCTGGAGGATCCCCTGATCCGGGAACTGGAATGCATAAGGGAAGGGAAGGAGTCCGGGGCATCTGCCCGGGCCATCCGGATTCTGCTGGAAGAGGAGCTTGGCCTCCGGGAGTATCTGGCCCGTCTGCTGGCCACCACCGAAAATCCCCTGACCCTGGCTCTGGAAAAGGGAACCGGCCGGGAAGAACTGCGGGAAGCGGCTCTGAAAGAGATGCAGGTGGTGGCCGGACTGGGCAGTCTGGCCGGTGAACTGGTGAAGAAGTATCCCCAGTGGGGTTTCCTGGTGGAGGGATCCGGGAATTCCGTCTGGAAGGAGATGTCTGCCGTTCTGGCCAGCCCGGAGAAACTTTTGGGGTTCATTGGGGAGCACTGCCGGGTCCGGGGGGCCGGACTGCTGGGAATGTATCCGGGGTTTGTCTACGACGGAACCCTGAAGCCTCTGAAGGGAACCGCAGACTTCCCCCTGTCCCGGCTGATCGGGTACCGGGAGCAGATTGAGGCACTGCAGCGGAACACGGAGGCCTTTCTTTCCGGGAAGCCGGCGCTTAATGCCCTGCTGTACGGGGAGAAGGGAACCGGAAAGTCCAGTACGGTCCGGGGACTGCTTCCGCAGTACGGACCCCGGGGGCTTAAGATCATTGAGGTGGGAAAACACCATCTGGGGCTGCTGGACGGTCTGCTGGCCCTCCTCCGGAACCGGGGAGGCCGCTACATTATTTTCCTGGATGACCTGTCCTTTGAGGACTACGAGCACGACTACAAAACTCTGAAGGCAGTGATTGAGGGAGAACTGACCGGCCGGGCCGGCAACGTCCTGGTCTATGCCACCTCCAACCGCCGGCATCTGATCCGGGAGAACTGGGCGGACCGGCTGGATGAGCGGGGGGAGATCCACCGCAGTGATTCCATGGAGGAAAAACTGTCCCTGGCCGACCGTTTCGGTCTGCTTCTCACTTACCAGGGACTCAATAAGAAGCAATATCTGGAAATGGTGGAAACCATGGCCGGCCGGACCGGGATCCGGCTGGCGCCGGAGGAACTGCGCCGCCGGGCCATGCTGTGGGAGATATCCGGTCATGGCATGAGCGGGCGTTCCGCTGAGCAGTTCGTGGTTTCCCTGATCGGGGAGGGAGTCGAATATGAAAGAGAAACTGAGGGTGGCCATCTGCCAGAT
>JAXGWN010000233.1:0-3646 GCA_040773285.1 Bacillota bacterium | reverse complement strand
GGCTCCCGGCGCACGTCCCGGGGAAGGCAGTTCATCTCGCCGGCGGGAATGTACGGGGGATTGGCCACCACCACGTCGGGGCGCACCTCCGGGAGTCCCTCCAGCAGATCGCTTTTCAGCCAGGTGACGAACGCCCCCAGCCGGCGTCCGTTCTCCCGGGCCACCGCCAGCGCCTCCTCCGACAGATCCAGCCCATACACATCCAGCTCCGGAAAGGCCCGTTTCAGGGTCACAGCCAGGATGCCGCTTCCGGTGCATACGTCCACCAGGATCCCCCGGGGAGCGCGTTCCATTACGGCCTCCGCCAGCACCGCCGTATCGTTCCGGGGAATCAGTACCCGGGAGTCCACCAGAAACTCCTGGCCCATAAACTCCTTATGTCCGGTCAGGTAGTGAAAAGGCTCCCCGTCTGCCCGGCGCCGGATCAGATCCCGGAAGACCTCCTCCCGCTCCTTCTCTACGGGGCGATCCTCCTCCACCAAAAGACGGGTCCGGTCCGTTTCCAGAACCTGGGCCAGCAGAAGTCCGGCCTCCAGCCGGGGCTCTTCAATTCCTGCATCACGCAAAAACCCGGCTGCCTCAGATAAAAGCTCCTTTATCTGAAACAGCCGGTGATCTCCCTTATTGCACATCTTTCAGTTTCTCCGCCTGGTCAGTGGTAATCAGGGCCTGGATCACATCTTCGATGTCTCCGGCCAGAATCAGATCCAGTTTGTGGATGGTCAGCCCGATCCGGTGGTCGGTCAGGCGGTTCTGGGGAAAGTTGTAGGTCCGGATCCGCTCGCTGCGGTCCCCGGTGCCCACCTGACTCTTGCGGGTTTCCGCCATCTCCCCGTGGGCCTCGGCCTGGGCTTTTTCCAGCAGGCGGCTCCGGAGCACCTTCAGCGCCTTGTCCTTATTCTTGTGCTGGCTTTTTTCGTCCTGGCAGCTGACCACCATTCCCGTGGGAATGTGGGTGATCCGTACGGCGGACTGGGTGGTATTCACCGACTGCCCCCCGGGCCCGCTGGAGCAGAACAGGTCAATCCGGATGTCCGCCGGGTCAATGGTTACGTCCACTTCCTCGGCTTCCGGCAGCACCGCCACAGTCACCGTGGAGGTATGGATCCGGCCCCCGGACTCGGTGGCGGGTATCCGCTGTACCCGGTGCACCCCGGACTCGAACTTCAGCTTGCTGAAAGCCCCCTGGCCCTCAATGGAGAAAATAACCTCCTTGAAGCCCCCCACATCGTTTTCATGGCTGGAGAGAATCTCAATCTTCCAGCCCTGGGTCTCCGCATACCGGGAGTACATCCGGAACAGATCTCCGGCAAAGAGGGCCGCCTCGTCACCGCCGGCGCCTCCCCGGATTTCCATGATGACACTTTTATCGTCGTTGGGATCCTTGGGCAGCAGCAGGACCTGCAGCTGGGCCACCAGCTGCTCTTCCTGTTCCTTCAGGTCGTAGTATTCTTCTTCCGCCATATCCCGCATTTCCCCGTCGGGTTCGGAGTCCATCAGTTCCCGGGCCTCTTCCATGCCGCTCATCACAGCCTTGTACTCCCGGAATTTTTCCACCACTTCGGTCATCCCGGAGTGGGCCCGGGCCAGTTTCTGAAATTCGGCCTGGTTCCCGATCACCGCCGGGTCCGACAGTCTGACGGACAGTTCCTCGTATTTGTCTTCGAGACTTTGCAGTTTCTCCAGCATAGGCAAATCCTTTCCGGCCCGCAGGCGGGCCCGGTCTAAAAGGAAAGCGAAGCGCGGACGCTTCGCTTGCAGGGTCTACAGGTTGTATTTCTGCTTGAACCGATCAACACGGCCGCCTTTTTCCACCGTACGGGATTTGCTTCCGGTGTAAAACGGATGGCAGGCAGAACAGATCTCGATGCGGATGTCCTTTTTGGTGGACCCGGCTTCAATCACGTTCCCGCAACCGCAGGTAATGGTCGTCTGATGGTATTCAGGGTGAATGCCCTTTTTCATGTTGACTCACCTCTTTCTTCCGAACTTTTTATCGGTTTCACAAATTTATATTCATTCATAGAACATTACATATTGTAACAGATCCGCCCGTCCCTGTAAACAGTCAGTTTCAGTTTTTTCAGGAACCGGACTCCTCCTGGGCTCCGCCCCGGGAAGAGCGTCTTCTGGGGGTGCGGGACTCCGGAAACAGCTGGGGCAGGGCCCGGATCAGGGTGGCGTTGTCCTTGGTCTTATTGAGGGCGTCCAAAAGCATCTCGGTCACCTCGGCGGTGTCCATCTGATTGGTCACCTTGCGGAACTGCCACATCAGTTCCAGCTCCTCGCCGCTCAGGAGAAGATCCTCCCGGCGGGTTCCCGATTTCTTCACATCGATGGCCGGATACAGCCGCTTATTGGACAGCCGGCGGTCCAGCACCAGTTCCATGTTGCCGGTCCCCTTGAACTCCTCAAAGATCACTTCGTCCATGCGGCTTCCCGTTTCCACCAGGGCCGTGGCCAGAATGGTGAGGCTTCCTCCCTCCTCCACCTTCCGGGCGGCCCCGAAGAACCGTTTGGGCTTGTGGAGACTGGCGGGATCCACCCCGCCGGACAGGGTCCGGCCGGAAGGGGGAACCACCAGGTTGTGGGCCCGGGCCAGACGGGTCAGGGAATCCATCAGGATCACCACATCCCGGCCCTGTTCCACCAGACGGCGGGCCCGTTCCAGCACCATGTCCGCCACCTTCACGTGGTTCTCCGGGGGCTCATCGAAGGTGGAACTGACCACCTCCTGGGCCTTTACAGACCGTTCGATATCGGTGACCTCCTCGGGACGCTCATCGATCAGGAGCATCATCAGGTGGATCTCCGGATTGTTCACACTGATGGCGTTGGCCACCTTCTTCAGAAGAACCGTCTTTCCCGCCTTGGGAGGGGCCACAATCAGGCCCCGCTGGCCCTTGCCCAGGGGGGCAATCAGGTCGATCATCCGGGTGGCGGCATCGGACCCGGCCGTCTCCAGGGTAATTCTTTCCGTGGGATACACCGGAGTCAGTCCGTTGAAATGAAGCCTTCTGCTGGAATTTCCCGGGGGCTCCCCGTTGATGGACTCCACCTTCAGCAGGGCAAAATATTTTTCCGTGGGCTTGGGCACCCGCACCACGCCCCCCACCGAATCCCCGGTCCGCATATCGAACTTGCGGATCTGGGCGTGGGAGATGTAGATGTCATCGTGGCTGGGGAGGTACTTGAATGGCCGCAGGAATCCGTAGCCGTCCGGCAGGATTTCCAGAATCCCGTCCATCCGCAGTTCCTCATCCGGGAGGCGCCTGCCCTGGTTTTTCAGGATCTCAATGATCAGTTCGTTTTTTCTGTACTTGGAATACCCGGTCATCTCCAGTTCCCGGGCCAGGTCGTACAGTTCCGCTATCTTTTTACCTTCCAGTTCCTCTTTGGTCATGAAACCCGTCCTTCCTAAAATACGCCGGGGCCTGTAATGCCCAGCAGCCGGTTGCCCTCCATGTAGACCCGTGGCAGCCGGGCGTCAGCGGTAAGACGCCGCAGGTCCGCCAGGGCCTCATCCCCCACCTGGACCTCCCGGTCCACCCGGATGGCGGACAGCTGCATACCGGAGCGGCCCACGTAAGGATAGAATCTTCCCTTGATCGTCACTCCGGAACCGGGCCGGCCCATCAGCCGTTTG
>JAXGWN010000232.1:0-3656 GCA_040773285.1 Bacillota bacterium | reverse complement strand
GATATCGAAGGTTCCCGTCCCGCCCCGGGAAATATCAAAGGCTATCTCATTGAAGTAGATGACATCCTCCATCTCCTCGTCCATACAGAAAATGGTATACAAAGGCCCTGACCCGTCCTCAGAATCCGTCGCCCGGGTTATGACTGTTTTCACCTGATACACCGTATCTCCGTCTGCGGAGGTATAAGTTCCCCTGTAGGTACCGGAGTAGTCGGGTCCATCTGACGGATCACTTTTCTCCCCTTCCATCTGCAGGGTAAAGGACAGGACCTTTTCCTCTTCCTCTGTGTTTACCAGAAGCACCAGGTAGCGGTGACTGTCCTTCAGTGACTGAACCAGACCCGGGGATGAGATGCTTATTCCGGCCTGGGTTTCCACCGCTTTCCCCCGGCTCCGGATCAGCACCAGAGGACCTCCTCCTACCGAAGAAACCGAAAGGGCTCCGCTTTGGCTGAACCGGTCCAGTTCCTTATCCGGAATATTTAGGGCCACCACCCGGGCCCCGTAACCCGGAACGCTGACCTGCGCTGTCTGTCCCTGCGGGCCGGTTACCTCCCCGGCAGATACCGTCAGGGCTGAGGTAAAGTTCTGAATAGACTTGTCCTCATTCCCCAAAATCACCTGATGGAGAGTATGGGGGGCATAGGCCAGTTCCGCCCAGACTTCCGGTGCATTCAGAACCATTTTGGTAAAGAAGTCCAGGGCATATTCCCCGGGATCTTCGGTCCGGTCGACAATCCAGTCGGTCCAGCGGCTCTCCTTTATATAGCCTCCGGTGGAATACAGGTCTATGAGACCGCTCATCGTATGTTTTCCTGAAAGAGGATCGGTGCCGTCCATCCAGCCGTACCGGAACGCCCAGTAACTGATCAGAGCGCCCCGGACATAACCGTCCCTGGCGTTGTCAGTGTCGGGGAAGATCCCCTGGTATAGTTCGTACTGACGACTGCTGTGGTCCGAGATTCCCCCGAAATAATTCTCGAAAAATACCGACGTGGCCTCATCCAGCCAGTCCAGACGGTAGTACTGGGAAGACACGTAACACTCCTGAATGAAATGAAAAAGTTCATGGGCAAAAATGCTGGTGGTCTCACCGGCATTGTAATTGGTAAACAGCAGGCGGCTCAGATTCATGTACCCATGATTGATCCCCAACCAACTGGATACGTACTGTCCGTAGGTCAGTGACTGAGCCCCGCTGCTCCGGATTGTGGTCACATGGATGTCCATGGGCCACCGGGTACGGCGGCTCATATCAAATCCCAGTTCCTCAAAATGTGAGTATACCTGTTCCATCCGGGACAGCAGTTCCGGAATCATTCCCTCCTCCAGGGTGGTGGCCATAAGCCGGGACCGGTCCATGACAAGTCTGAAACGTTCCGTCCCGGAGCCATGGATCTCCTTTACCTTGAACTGGGCATTAAACCGGAGTCTTCCCGGAAACAGGGGTTCCACATTTCCTCCGCCACTGAGGCGGACCGCCGATGCCATTTCCGTATAGTCAGAAGGTGTGATCCTGGCAGTGATCCTCTCCCCTTCCCGGGAAGCGTCCACCGGATGATAAGCCAGCATTTCTTCCCCATCCCAGTCCTTCAGGGGAACCCCTATATCCAGATACAGGGCTTCGTTCCCGGCCAGGGTCAGATTCTCCGGCCAGGGAGCCGACACCTGTACCGCACCTTCGAATGCGCTGTCAAAGGTAAAACCGTATCCTTCCGACAGGGCACCCTCATTAATATCAGCAGACGCTGTTGTGGTATGCTCCAGCACCCCTCCCCCATAGGTGGAACCGGAGAAATCCATGGTCATGCCGGGCAGCTCCGCCACCGCATTCTCAATGGATGTTCTGTCCCATTTTTCCTGCAGCAGAAAACCGGGCCAGCCATACAGGACCACCACAGCCGTCTGGATCACCAGAAGAACTGCCAGTCCCGCACTGAGTAGACCCGTGCCCTTCTTCCGTTCTCCCTTAACCGGAATCCCATCTTTCCCAGGGACAGAAACCGGCTCTGCCGGCGGCACCGCTGCTTCCTCAGATACCGGCAGTACTGCCGGTTGTGGCTGTGCCTGTATTTGTGGTTCCGGCTGAGCAGCCGGATCCCCGGCTCCGGCCACACCGGCCCCGCATTTTCCGCAGAAGCGGGCTCCGGGATGCAGCCGGTTACCGCAGTAAACACAGAATTTATTCATTTGCAGCCCTCCTTATGGACGTACCAGAGCCATCAGGGCCGGTACTCCGTCCGGGGTATCCAGGGTGCCCACAGCGTATTGACTGCCGTCTTGAGTGTAGAACCTGTCCAGATGGATGGTTCCTGCCCCGGAGGCCCACATACTGCCGCCTTCCCACTGGCCCTGGTAGACCCCGTTTTCCATATCCGTTTCATCAAGGCTCTCCTCAGCACCGGCAATGAACATCAGGTACCAGTCCAGAGTAAGGATGAGGCTCTCCGCCGAGCCTTCTATATTCACATTCAGAAATTCCATTGCATTTTCTCCGGCCAGATTATCGGGATCATAAATGATGAGCCCCTTCCAGCCCCCCGTGATATCTCCCGGGCTATCCATCTTCACCCCGTCTGCAGGAACACCATCGTAAAGGACCCCATCGAGATACCACAGGAAATCCTCCAATGCCGGCCGCTGACTGGTGGACAGTATGCCGGGATCCTCCGGTCCGGGCCCGTCTGCCTCCAGCAGTGTGTCTCCTCCCGGATCCGGTCCACGGAAATTTGGAAGCACGGTAACATAGACTGCGGCCATCATCATCAGGTTGGCCACGAGCAGCAATGGAATCAGCACTCCACCTTTATTGCCATGTTGTCGCATCATATTCAGCAGCTCCTTCCTTTGTCCTGCATCTCTACCCAGATTTTCGGCACAAAAGCCACGGAATACATCCGCCGAAAGGATGAGATCCCGGTAATCTGTTCCCCACCCCCCATGTCTTACAGGTTCGCATCATTTTCTGTGAGGAAAAATAATACCGGCAGTCAGCGCGTGGCACTGACTGCCGGTATTCCATCCGGTTAATATTTTGTGAGGAACCCCGGGGTTCCGAAAGATCCGGTTCTTAGTACTGAATGAACTTGCTTCCCGGAACGCCGCAGATGCTGCACTTATCCGGTACAGCCTTCTCAATGTTTCCGCATACCGGGCAGAGATAGTAGAATACCTCACCCTCCTGATCCAGATTGTCCAGGGCTTCCTGGTACAGTCTGGCGTGCACGTCCTCAGCCTTCATGGCAAAGGTGAAGGACTGAATGGCAGCCCGGTTTCCTTCAGCTTCGGCTACGGTCAGGAAATCGGGGTACATATCCTGATACTCATGGGTTTCTCCGGCTACTGCATCCTTCAGGTTGTCGGTGGTGGAGCCCACCATGCCGGCCACCATCCCTGCATGCGTACCGGCGCTGCCGCTGGGGAGCACGATATGGTCTATGTCCAAACCCATATCGAAAAGCTGCTGCGTGGTTTCCTGTGCACATGCAACGTAGCCCGTCGCACCAATAGGGTTTGACGCTCCTCCCGGGATAATGTAGGGCTTGCGGCCTTCTGCTGCGCACTCGTCTGCTACTTTTTCCATCGCTGCCATCATGTCTGAACCACCCGGGACGACAGAAACAGCTTCAACACCCAGCAACTCAAACAGAAAGTTG
>JAXGWN010000231.1:0-3666 GCA_040773285.1 Bacillota bacterium | reverse complement strand
TCCCTGGTGGTGGTGGAAAATGAGCAGGGGGAACTGAAGTTTACCGCTCCCTCCAACCTGAATGGGGTTCTGAAGGGAATCAGCCAGTTTACCGGCCTGTCCGACCTGAAGACCTCCGCCCTGGAAGTGCTCCTGTCCCTGGAGGAACTGCTGTGCTATCTGGGCTGCTGCGATCTGACCCGCCGGGATACCCTGCGGGCGGCCGCCGGGGATAAGGAACTGGATGGGCGGTTCACCCTGGAGGAACTGGAAGAGGAACTGAAAAATCCCCTGGAAACCGGGCTTCTCCGGCTGACCATGGCCAACTATGGCTGGAGCCTGCCGGAGGGAGCCGAAGTGAAAAACCTGCTGGAGGGACTTCTGGTCCGCAGCATGCTGGAGTATGGGGAGGGGAAATACAGTCTGCAGGATGAGTATTACCTGTTTGCTGCCCGCTTCCTGATTCCCCAGCTGGTGGCCGTGCTGGAGGCCTTTGATACCCAGCCGGATGGATCCACCCTGATGGGGCAGGCTCTGGTGATCAGCGCGGGACTCCGGGACAGCGCCTGTCTGATTCCGGGGGATGAGGGAGTGGAATTCTCCACCCTCAGCGCCGGTCAGATCATCACGTTGTGTGAGAGTTTCATGAACTGCCCGGAACTGGGCTGAAGCCTGTGGTCCAGGCTCAGACGGTATAACTTCATTGCCCGGATACCGCCGGTTACCCCCGGCGGCATCCGGGCAATTTGATTCTGAACCGTATTTTTGGTATACTGACAGACGGAATACAAATAAAGAAGGCCTGGCGGACACAACCGCCGGGGATGAGGGTACCAGGAGGCGCAGGACGGAAGATGATTTCCGGCCCTGGCCATAGGGAAGGGACGGCTCCGCCGGACGGAGCATTTCAGTCAAAGCGCAAGGATACTTAGTACGGCCGCTTCGGTGGCCGGTTTATGCGTATATTCTGTTTTTTCTGCCTCTGGGTATGCCCGGGGGCTTTTTCTGTCTCCGGCCCCTCTTTTCCGGACCGTCAGGAAGACGAGGGAGGGTTGATATGGAAGGGAAAATTGAAGTGGAGGGGCTGGTGAAGATCTTCGGCCCCCACACCCAGAAAGCCCGGAAACTGATGGGTCAGGGTGTGTCCAGAGACGAGATTCTGGACAGAACCGGGTCCACCGTGGCCATCCGGGATGTGAGTTTTTCCGTAAATGAAGGGGAAATTTTTGTGGTGATGGGACTTTCCGGAAGTGGAAAGTCCACGGTACTGCGGTGCCTGAACCGCCTGATTCCCCCCACCGCCGGAAGCATCCGGGTGGACGGACAGGATATCACCGGGCTGGACGAAAAGACACTGCGGCAGGTGCGGCAGAAGAAGATGGCCATGGTGTTCCAGCAGTTTGCCCTGTTGCCCCACCGGACCGTACTGGACAACACCCTGTACGGGCTGGAGGTACAGATGGTGCCCAAAGAGGACCGGGAGAAGAAGGCCCGGGAAAGTTTGGAGATGGTGGGGCTTTCCGGCTGGGAGGATATGTATCCGGATGAACTCAGTGGTGGAATGAAGCAGCGGGTGGGTCTGGCCAGAGCCCTGGCCAACGATCCGGACATCCTGCTGATGGACGAGGCGTTCAGTGCCCTGGACCCCCTGATCCGGGAGGAGATGCAGGACGAACTGCTGAATCTGCAGCAGCGGATGAACAAGACCATTGTGTTTATTACCCACGATCTGAACGAGGCCCTGAAGCTGGGGGACCGGATCGCTTTCCTGCGGGACGGGGAACTGATCCAGGTGGGAACGCCGGAGGAGATCATCACGGAACCGGCCGATGATTACGTGGCCAAGTTTGTCCGGGGTGTGGACCACAGCCGGATTCTCACCATGGCGGATGTTATGAAGAAACCCCAGCCCCTGGTCCGCCTCTCGGACGGACCGGCGGTTGCACTGAAACTGATGAAGGACCACGGAATTTCCAGCATCTTTGTGGCGGACCGGGACCGGAAACTGAAAGGTCTTATAAGTGCGGACATGGCTCTGGAGGCCAGGGGACGCAAGGTGAAATCCCTGGCAGAACTGGATCTGATTCAGGGGCCGGTCCTGGAAAAGGACGTCCTGGTACAGGACGCCCTGGCCCTGATGGCGGAGACCTCCTGGCCGGTGGCTGTGGTCAGTGAGGAGGGCCGGCTGGCCGGCATTGTGATCCGGGGCACCGTACTGGAAGCCCTGGCAGCGAAAGGAGGCGATGAGGATAATGCGGATACCCCTGGGCAGATGGATTAATGACGGGGTGCGGGCCCTGGACGCCGCCTACGGAACCGGGCTCCGGCAGTTCGCCAACTTTGTCTCTAAAAACATAATGGACCGGCTGGAAAACTGGCTGCTGGCCGTTCCCTGGTGGCTCCTGATCGCCATCTTCGTATTTCTGGCCTGGCGGGCCGGAAAGGCCCGGCTCAGTGTGGGAACCCTGATCGGCCTTATGCTGATCTACAACCTGGGCCTGTGGAGCGTCTTTGTGGACACCCTGGTTCTGGTGCTGGTCAGTGCCCTGATCAGTATCCTGATCGGAGTTCCCCTGGGGATTGCCGGAGCCAGAAGTGACCGGTTCCACCGGATTCTGTCGCCTGTTCTGGATTTCATGCAGACCATGCCGGCCTTTGTGTACCTGATTCCTGCCCTGATGTTCTTCGGGCTGGGAACGGTACCCTCAATCTTTGCCACGGTGATCTTTTCCATGCCCCCGGCCATCCGGCTGACGGATCTGGGAATCCGGCAGGTGCCGGCGGACCTGGTGGAAGTGGGCCAGTCCTTCGGGTCAAGCCCCGGTCAGCTTTTGTGGAAAATTCAGCTGCCGGTGGCCAAGCCCACCATTATGGCCGGTATAAACCAGACCATGATGCTGTCCCTGTCCATGGTGGTGATCGCCTCCATGATCGGAGCCGGCGGCTTCGGAGAGGGCGTCCTGTACGGCATTGCCCAGATGAATGTGGGCGTGGGGTTTGAAAATGGCCTGGCCGTGGTGATTCTGGCCATTATTCTGGATCGGCTGAGCCAGGGGCTGGGCCGCAGCAAAAGACAGCAGTCGCAGTGACGGTATATCCGTTTGAGTATACAGAAGGAGGTACAAGTACAATGAAACAATGGAAAAAGATTTCAGTGATTCTTATGGTGACCCTGTTTGCCCTGGGAACCCTGGCCGGCTGTGCCGGCAGCGGGGAGACCGGAGGCGGTGAGGACAAGGTGATCAATATCGGTTACGTGACCTGGGCGGAAAACATCGCCAACACCAACCTGTGGAAAGAGATTCTGGAGTCCAAAGGATATGAGGTGAACATTTCCCAGCTGCAGGTATCCCCTCTGTTCGTGGGACTCAGCAACGGGGACCTGGACTTCTTCATGGATGCCTGGCTGCCCATCACCCACGAAACCTACTGGGAAGAGTATCAGGATGATCTGGAGGACTATGGAGTCTGGTACGAGGAGCAGGCCAGAATCGGTATCGTGGTTCCGGATTACGTAACCATTGATAAAATCAGTGAGATTGCCGAAAACGCCGGTGAGTTCGATGGCCAGATCATCGGGATTGACCCCGGTGCCGGGATCATGGGGGCCACCCAGGCTGCCATGGAGGACCTGGGCATGGACAGCATTACCCTGGTACAGGGTTCCGAGGCGGCCATGATGGCAGC
>JAXGWN010000230.1:0-3672 GCA_040773285.1 Bacillota bacterium | reverse complement strand
CGGTGGCCTGGAGTTCACCGATGAACCGAAAATTCTCCGGTTCTTCTTCGGAAGACTGAAGCCGGTATCCGACTGGCAGGAAAAACTCCTGGCAAAATTCCGGGAGGATTTTGGTGACAGTCTCTAAAAATTGTCTTCTTCCCCTGCCCGGTCTGCCGGGCAGGTTTTTTTCATCTTTTTTCCGTGGTATACTGAAATACCGGCATTGCCGGACTGATTAACCGCCTCCGGGCGGCACAGGAGGAAACCATGGAAAAAATTGCAGTGATCACGGATACGGCATCCGACCTTTCCCCGGAACTGATTGGTGATCTGGACATCCGGATCCTTCCTTTCCGTATTGTTTATCCGGACCGTGAATACATAGACGGGGTGGATATCACTTCAGATAAGATCTATGCCGACATGAAGGATACGGTGATCCGCTCCTCCATCCCTTCCCTGGAGGATACCACCAATCTGTTTGACCGGCTCCGCACAGAAGGATTCACCCATGTTCTGGCCGTCACCCTGTCCGAGGGACTGTCCGGCATCGCCGGCAGCATCCGCCTGATCGCCAAAAACTTCCCGGAACTGACCACCCATGTGGAGGACTCCCGCTCCATCTCACTGGGCGAAGGCGTACTGGCCCTGGAGGCAGCCCGTATGGTACGGGAGAACCTTCCCTTTGACAGAATTGTATCGGAAATCAGCGCCCTGAAATCCCGGGTCAAACTGTATTTCGTGGTGGAAACCCTGGAGTACCTGATCCGGGGAGGCCGTATCGGCCGTATCGGAGGCACCCTGGCGGAGATGCTGAACGTGAAGCCGGTGATCAGTTCCTCCCTGGAGGACGGCAAATACTTTACCATTGCCAAAGTCAGAGGACGCCGGAAATCCATCGGCAAACTGCTGGAACTGGCCGCTGAATACGTCAGGGAAAAGAAGGCCCGGGCCTACATCCTCCATGGCAACGCTATGGCTGAAATGGAAGCCTTTGCCCAGGAAGTGCGGAAACTGGAGAACATTTCCCAGGTGATACTGGGAGGAACCATTACCCCGGTGGCAGGGGTCCACAGTGGACCGGGACTCATCGGGATCGTGCTGGTCACAGAATAACAAAAGGCTGTCCGGATCATTTCCGGACAGCCTTTTTATCAGTTGTTGTAGTAAAGACTTTCTGTGGCAAACTCCGTATCGCTGGTTACATCCATCCCCAGCCGGCGGAACACCTGCTCGTCCGCCACGCTGAGAATGGTGGTGGAATGTGCCTGGCAGTGCCTCAGCTTTTTCAGTTTGTCCATGGCCACCTGGGCCACCGGATTGGTGGCTGCACAGATGCTGAGGGCAATCAGGATCTCCTCACAGTTCAGGGCCGGATAGTCCCCTCCCAGAATCCCGGTTTTCAGATTGCTGATGGGTTCCAGGATCACCGGAGAAATCAGGTGAATGTCCCCGTCAATGTTGGCCAGTTCCTTCACTGCATTGAGGATGGCGGCTGCCCCGGCGTTCATCACCTGGGAACCTTTTCCAGTGATCATGGTCCCGTCCGACAGTTCCAGAGCCATGGCGGAACAGATTTCCTCTCCCCCGGACTCCTCCCGGAGACACTCCGCCCTTTTTCTGGCGGGAAGAACCACCCGACGGTCCTCCGGCTTCAGATGCACCTCCTCCATCAGAAGACGGGCCCTCTCCACGGATTCCTGAGAATCGTAACCCTTTTTATATTCGCAGGCGGTCTTGAAATATCTCCGGATAATTTCCTGCCGGGCTGCTTCCCGCACCACCTCATCGTCCGTGATGCCAAATCCCACCCGGTTGACTCCCATGTCAGTGGGGCTTTTGAAGACGGATTCCTGGCCGGTGATCTTTTCAATGATTCTTCTCAGTACCGGGAATGTTTCAATGTCCCGGTTGTAGTTCACCGCAATGGTCCCGTAGGCATCCACATGAAAGGAATCGATCATGTTAATGTCCTTCAGATCCACTGTGGCTGCCTCATATGCCAGGTTCACCGGATGCTTAAGAGGCAGATTCCAGACCGGGAAAGTCTCAAATTTGGAGTATCCTGCCATATTCCCCTGACGGTATTCATGGTACAGCTGGCTGAGACAGGTGGCCAGTTTGCCGGATCCCGGACCGGGCCCGGTAACCACCACAATGGGTTTGCTGGTGGGAATGTAGGGATTTTTCCCGTAACCCTCATCGCTGACGATCAGGTCGACGTCAGTGGGATACCCGTCCGTGGCCCGGTGAGTATACACCTGAATGTTCCTCTGCTTCAGTTTGTTGATGAACACATTGGTACTGGGCTGGTGGTCGTACCGGGTAATCACCACAGAATTGACATCCAGCCTGTGGGTCCGCAGATCATCGATGAGCCGCAGCACCTCCATATCGTACGTGATTCCAAAATCCCCCCGCAGTTTGTTCCTCTCAATGTCTCCGGCATAGACGCAGATGATCACTTCCACCTTTTCCCGCAGCCGGGTCAGCAGTTTGATCTTGGCGTCCTCATCAAAGCCGGGAAGCACCCGGGCGGCATGGAGATCGCTGAGAATCTTCCCCCCGAACTCCAGGTACAGCTTATCGTAGTCATTTACCCGTTCCAGAATGTACTTGGACTGTTCCTCCAGGTACCTGGCAGCATCGAAACCTGTTCGCATACCCATCTCCTTATGGCCGGATGCAAAAAGAAGGCAGCCGTTCCTTTTGTCCGGCGTGGCCGGGCCGGAAGCGGCCGCTGTCCCTGCATCGTGAATTCATACTCAATATTATACCGCAACGGCACGAAAACAAAAGCAGAAAAATTTTGCCGGAAGCTTCTTTTACTCTTGACAGGGCAGACCGGAAGAATATACTTAAATTGTCTATTGTATTATTACATTAATACATTTTAGGAGGCTGAAATGGACCTGTATATCGATCCGGTCAGCGGAGTTCCCATCTACCGGCAGATTGCCGGGCAGATCCGCCAGCAGATACGGGACGGGCGGCTGCCACCGGGAACCCGGCTGCCTCCGGTCCGGGAACTGGCCGCCACACTGACGGTGAACCCCAATACTGTGGCCCGGGCCTACCGGGAACTGGAATCTTCGGGGCTTCTGGACACCCTTCAGGGAAGCGGAACCTTTGTCCGGGAAAACGTTACGGCGGACCTGCCGGAACCGGAGCTGAACGCATTGTTGCCATACATAGACCGGCTGCTGGAGGCGGCCCGCCTGCAGTCCATCTCCCCGGAGCGGGTGATGCAGCTGCTTAAGGACCGTCTCGCCGGCCGGCAGGAGGAATAAGCATGATACCCTTATTGGAAGTTAGTTCTCTGAGTCACCGGTTCCGGGATGTCACAGCCCTGAAGGACGTCCGTTTCACCCTGGACCCGGGGCATATCCTGGGTCTGGTGGGACCCAACGGGGCTGGCAAGACCACCCTTTTGAGAGTCCTGGCCGGTCTGGTACCGCCGGACACAGGAAGCGTCCGGATTCTGGGGCAGGAACTGTCCTGTCTGGATACAGTCCGCCGGGCCGGCGTTGCCTTCGTCCCTTACGGGCCAGGTCTTTTCCCGGATTATACCGCCCTGGAGCTGGCCGCATGGAACCGCCAGTTTTATCCGGACTGGGATGCCGGCCGGTTTACCGGTCTCCTACAGCACTTCCGTCTGGATCCCAGCCGGAAGATCCGGGAGTATTCCCT
>JAXGWN010000229.1:0-3674 GCA_040773285.1 Bacillota bacterium | reverse complement strand
GATCCGGTCCGTCCGGATCCCCTTAAGCAGGGTGCGGAATTTCCCCAGAACCTCCGGGCTGTCACCGATCCCGGCCAGCAGCATAATCTCCAGCCACAACTGTCCCCGCCAGTTCCGGGAAAAGGTCTGCAGTCCCTCCAGAACCTCATCAAAGAAAATGGACCGGGCCGGCCGGTTGATCCGCCGGAAACTCTCCGGGTCCCAGGCATCCAGGGAGGGCATGACGATATGGGCCTGTTCCAGTTCCCGGGCCACACCGGGATCCCCCAGCAGGGCTCCATTGGTGATCACCACCACCGGCACTGACACCCGGCTGCGGATCCCTTCCAGCAGTCTTCCCAGTCCGGCATACAGGGTGGGTTCTCCCTCCCCCACCACCGTCACGGCGTCCGGCACCGGAGCCTTCTCCAGATACCGGTCCAGTTCCACAAGGATATCCTCCACCGGGAAAAACATCTCCCGGCGGGTCTGAATCCGGCTGGTTCTCCCCAGCTGGCAGTAGATACAGGAGTAGTTGCAGGTCTTGGGGGGAATGGGGCTTACCCCCAGCGATGCACCCAGGCGCCTGGAGGGCACCGGTCCATACAGGTACCGGAAACTGTCCATCCGGTTCACCCGCCTTCCTTATCCGTTTCCATGCTCCCCGCAGGAATCTGCGTGGCTGTGTTCATGACAGATGGAGCCTGTGCTTTTCAGACTTCCCGACAGGCAGTCACTGGCTGCCTGTCGGGCCTCCCCCCGGGCCCCGGTAACCACCTGGATCCCCCGGGACTCAAAAATCTCCACCGCTCCGGCACCCATTCCCCCGGAAATGATGGTGGTCACACCCAGATCCGCCAGAAAATTTGGGAGAAACCCCGGCCGGTGTCCCGGATTGGGCACCCGGCTCTCCCGTACAATCGCTCCGTCCTCCACATCAAAAACCTCAAAATTAAGACAATGACCAAAATGGCCGGTCACCATGTTTCCCTCTGCTGCCACTGCAATTTTCATTTCATTTCTCTCCTTATCTGTCTATTCAGATTTTTCATCCCGCCAGGCAATCACCTGCTCGGCCACCCGTCTCAGAGCCATGGCCGCCGGACCGGACCCCTCCGCCGGGCTTTCCCCCCGGTTCACCTGCCGGACCACGTCCGGATCCCAGGGGATCCGGCCCCAGAGAGGAAGTTCCTCCTTACGGCACCATTCTTCCAGCATTTCCGTATGTTCCGGACTGATATCCGCCTTATTGATCACCACCGCTGCCGGCACCCTAAGAATCCTGGTGGTCTTCAGCACCCTCTGCAGGTCACTGAGACCGGAAACCGAAGGTTCCGCCACCAGAAGCACCATATCCGTCCCGGTCACCGAGGCGATAACGGGGCAGCCGATTCCCGGGGATCCGTCCAGCAGGGTGAGTCCTTTCGTCTCCGGCAGAAATTCCCGGAGCCGGTTTTTAACCCGGGTCACCAGCAGGCCGGTGTTTCCCGCTCCGGTGATCAGGCGGGCCGTGGAAAAGACCGGCGGATCCGGATACAGGTTCATTTCTCCCGCCGCATGGGGTTCCATCCGGATGGCTTCCGCCGGGCAGATCCACTGGCACACGCCGCAGCCCTCACAGAAGGAGGTGTCCACCCGCCACTGGTCCCCGTGGGAGATGGCCCCGAACCGGCAGTGCTCCTCACATAGATTGCACCCGGTACAGCGGTCCGGATCGATCCGGGCCACATCCATCCCGTGATACACCTCCGGTATTCCCTCATCGTTCCGGTCAAGGCTCAGATGCAGATTGGGAGCGTCCACGTCACAGTCGGCCAGCCCGGCAGGATTCAGCAGCCCGGCCAGGGCCACGGAAACAGTGGTCTTGCCGGTGCCTCCCTTACCGCTCAGTACCAGCAGCTGTTTCATGAATTCACCCCCTTCTCCATATTCCCCCGGATCGTAAGGAGGGTCTGCCGGAACGTTTCATTCCTGTGGACCGCAATCTCCCCCGCCGCCCCCAGCCGGGCCAGTTCCCGGTCAAAGGGGATGGCGCCCAGAACCGCAAGGCCTGCAGAACGGGCGTACGCCAGGGAGGGATTGTCCCCTGAATCCACCTTGTTCAGCACCACCCCACAGGGACGGTTCCAGGCCCTGACCAGCTGGTGGACCATCTCCAGATTGTGGGCCCCGTACCGGGTGGGTTCCGCCACCAGCAGACAATAATCCGCAGCCCGGAGGGTCTCCGCCACCATGCAGCCGGTTCCGGGAGGGCCATCCATGATCAGGTCGCGTTTTCCGGCAACCCGCGCGAGGAGAGCCTGAATCACCGGGGTACCCGAGGCCTCCCCGGGACTGAGAATTCCGCTGATCACCCGGGTATTTCCGCTGAGGCCCTCTTCCAACTGGCCCACGGTTCTTTTTTCCTCCCGGATGGCTTTCCGGGGACACACCAGGGCGCATCCCCCGCAACTGTGGCAGATTTCCGGAAACACCAGCACTTTTTTTCCGGTCCAGGCCAGGGCGTGGTACCGGCAGAACCCCACACATTCCTGGCATCCGTCGCATAAGGCAGTGTCCACCACCGGTACCGGCACCTCCACCGGGGTCACTGACGGACGTTCCGGCCGGAAGAACAGATGCCCGTCCGGCTCCTCCACGTCGCAGTCCAGGTACAGGCCGGATTCCTCCAGGGCAGCCAGGTTCACCGCCAGCATGGTTTTTCCGGTCCCTCCTTTGCCGCTCAGCACCGCCACTCTCATGGTTCAGTGCCCGTGAAATCCCGGATGGATATCCGTCAGCAGTTCCAGTTTTCCGTCCTCAAAGGCAGTGAGGTTCTCCGCCAGGGATCCCTTCCCGGTCCGGTAGAGATCGGTTCCGGCGGCCAGCAGCACTTCCGCGGCGTTTTCCCCGCAGCGGGGAGCCAGCACCACCGAGACACCGGCATCCACCAGCACCTGGGCAGCCTTCACACCGGCACCGCCGGGGGCTGTGGCAGCCGGATTCTTCAGGCTCTCCCAGGATCCGGTCTCTGTGTCGTGGATCATAAACAGGGGTGCCCGTCCAAAGGACAGACTGACGGCGGAATCAGGATTTTTGCTGTCCGCCGGTATGGCTACTTTCATGATAATTCCTCCCAAAAACCGGCCGGAAACCTCCGGCCGGCACTCACGGCTCCAGAACCTAATCGCGGGAATGGTCCTGAAGGGTTTCCAGTTGTCTTCTGACATCGTCCAGCCGGGCGGCAAACCAGGATTCCCGCTCCCTCAGAAAGTCTTCTGAACTTCCGGCATAAAAGCCTCTTCCGCCTCCCCGGCCGCATCCGGATCTTCTTCCCATCCTCCGGCCACCATAGCCGGCTCCGGTGAGGCATCCCCCGGTGCCAAAGGGTCCGGTTCCATCTCTTCCAGGCATAATATCCCTCCTTTCTTTATGGGCATATGCCCTTTACAATAATAAGTATACCCCCATTGGGGCATATGTCAATAATCCAGAGGGTCTTCCACAAAAAAAATCAGCAGCCACTGCTGCTGATTCTTCCTCCTGTATTCTGTTCCCCTGGGATTATTCCGCTTCCTCCGGTCAGTTCCCCCACGAAGTACAACTCAGAAGCTTAAGAGTGTATCCACCGACATCCCCACCTGATAGAGGGTGCCCCGGCTGTCAGCAACGGTAAGGTATTTGACCAGTTTGTCCTCCCCGATCTTACGGCTGAT
>JAXGWN010000228.1:0-3702 GCA_040773285.1 Bacillota bacterium | reverse complement strand
CGATGTGACGGAGATCGCTGCCGCCCGCCTCAGAAAGCAGGGAATGGTTGCGGCAACCGTCTGTGTCAGCCTGAAGGACAGCCGCTTTGTAACCCGCAGCCACCGGAAGACCTATGGAGAGGAACTCTGCCTGACGGAGGATATCTATGAGAGGGCAGCCGAACTGCTGGAGGAACTGTGGAAACCGGGCACCGGAATCCGTCTGGTGGGAGTTTCCCTGGAGAATCTCTCACCAGGGGAAGAAGTCCAGATCCGGCTTCTTCCGGAGGATCCTTCCAGGCGGCAGCTGCAGAATACTCTGGACCGGATCCGGGACCGCTACGGTGATGACAGTGTGCTGCGGGGCCGTTCCCTGTTGCCGGGAAGCCTCAGGGCCACCCGGGGAAAACGGGGCCGCTAGGGGGCTTTCTTGCTTTTGCCCCGGTTCCTGTATATAATTAATGATACGGTTTGATGAACCTGGTAAGTCCGCCGGATTTCCGGTAGAACGATATAGAAGAATTGAGGTGTATGAGATGGAAAATGCTCTGGCCAAACTGCGGCTGCCGGAAGAACTCAAGGCGGTCCTGGACCGTACAACGGTGACTTTTGCCAAGGACCGGGACGACCTTTTCAGGTTGTCCATGGGAAAGAAAAAAGCCGATTTTTATGAGGTGTATTACAACATTCCCAATATGGGGAAAGTGGTGGAATGTACAGTAGCCCGCTGTAAAAACGGGATTGCGGTAAACTATACGGATCCTTATATGCGCCGCCGGGACCCCAACTGCATGGTGATCGCCGACCATCTGCCTTCCGATAAGGAGAACTTTGTGGACCGGTTCGGCTACGAGTTTGACAAGATGCGTCAGGATACCCTGGAGTGGTTTGCCCAGTTGCCTGAGGTGCTGGTGATGCCCTTTATGACCGGGGGAAAACGCTTCGGCTATCCCTCCATCGTGCTGGCTCCTCCCAACGCCGCCTTCTTTGCCACAGCCCTGGGGGACCTGCAGGAGTTTATCCCCCTGGAGGAGATTCCGGATGGGTTTGAACCGGAGGCCATCATGTATGTGGCGCCTCCCTTCCGGCACACCCACTGCGATTCCAAGCAGGTGGTGGTACACAACCGGACAGAGAAGGTCCACGAGGTCTTTTCCTATAACCTGTATCCCGGCCCCAGTGCCAAAAAGGGAGCATACGGGGTTCTTCTGACCAAGGGGGAAAAGGATGGCTGGACCACCCTGCATACCTCCACGGTCAAGGTGACCACGCCTTATGAAAACGTGTTCACCATCATGCATGAAGGCGCCAGTGGCGGCGGAAAGTCCGAGATGCTGGAGCAGCTGCACCGGGAACTGGATGGCCGGATCAAGCTGGGCACCAATACGATTACTGGTGAAGAGTATTATCTGGAGATTGCGGAAAACTCGAAACTGGAGCCGGTGACCGATGATATGGCCCTGGCCCCTCCCAGTCTGCAGAACGGCCGGAAAATGGTGATCACCGATGCGGAAAACGGCTGGTTTCTGCGGGTGGATCACATCAAGCACTATGGCACCGACCGGCAACTGGAGGAACTGACCATTCATCCCCAGGGACCCATGGTCTTTCTCAATATTGATGCGGCCCCCAACTCCACAGCCCTGATCTGGGAGCATACCCAGGATTCCCCCGGGAAGCCCTGCCCCAACCCCAGAGTGGTGGTGCCCCGCACCTATTTCCCCACCAGACATGGGGAAGTGGTGAACGTGGATCTCCGGAGTTTCGGAGTGAGGACTCCTCCCTGCACCAGAGAAAAGCCCACCTATGGTGTGGTGGGAATGTTCCATGTGCTATCCCCCAGCCTGGCCTGGCTGTGGCGGCTGGTGGCCCCCAGGGGTCACGCCAACCCCAGCATCACCGATACGGAGGGGATGAGCAGCGAGGGTGTAGGATCCTACTGGCCGTTTGCCACCGGGAAGATGGTGGATCAGGCCAACATTCTTTTGAGACAGATTGTGGATACTCCGGAAACCCGCTACGTGCTGATCCCCAATCAGTTTATCGGAGCCTGCCACGTGGCCTTCAAGGCGGAGTGGATAGCCCGGGAGTATCTGGCCCGCCGGGGCAGTGCCAAGTACCGGGAGGATGAACTGAAAGCCAGCAAGATATCTGTTCTGGGATACCATATGCGCAAGGTGAAACTGGATGGAAACTACATTCCCCGGATGTTCCTGGACGTAAGCCAGCAGCCGGAAGTGGGACAGGACGCCTTCGAGAAGGGCGGACAGATGCTGACCGAATTCTTCCGGAAGGAACTTCAGCAGTACCTGACTCCGGAGCTGGATCCCCTGGGACGCCAGATTATCGAGGCATTTTTCAATGGAGCCACGGTGGAGGAGTTCAATCAGTTTATTCCCTTCCAGTCCATGATGTAATCTGCAGGACAGCACGGAGCCAGTCTCTGTGCTGTCCTTTTTCTTTCGGAGGTGAAGCCGTGGGACAGGAGAGTTTTGTGATGCGGGGGATTTTCCGCCGGGATATGGAAACCTATCTTGACCGGCTGGGTTTTGAGCCCCAGGGGACGGAGTGCCGGGAGGCCGGGGGCCTCCGGATCTGTCTGGGGGAGGAAATGGAAGCGGTTCTGGGATCTCTGAGGTTGCCGGAGGTGTCTGTGAAGGTCCGCACAGAAGGTCCGGAAGGGGAACAGGCTTTGCGTGATTTCCGGATGTTTTTTTTCCGGGGCGGGGGATAACAGGGAAAATCAGGGAATTTCTATCGACTTTGGCGGATGAGGTTTTCAAAGGCTCCGGGATCACGTACAATGAGTGTGGCCTCTGCGGGGGCCCAAACAAGGAAATCGGGGATGAAGCATGGAGATAAAGATACTGGTACTGATTGTTTCCTACCTGACCGGAGCCATACCCTTTGCTCTGGTGCTGGGAAAGGCCCTGCGGGGCGTTGACGTGCGGCAGCATGGCAGTGGAAATCTGGGAACCACCAATACCATCCGGACCCTGGGATGGCCCATCGGGCTGATGGTGCTTGCCGGCGATGCCGGCAAGGGAGCCCTGGGCGCAGCCCTGGGTCTCTGGGCCGGAGGACCGGAGTTTGGCCTGGCCACCGGGGTTGTGGCTGTGGTGGGGCATGTCTTTCCGGTGTTTGCACGGTTCCGGGGAGGAAAAGGGGTGGCCACCGGGGCAGGAGTCTTCCTGGTCCTGATGCCGCTGGCGGCGTGCATGGCCCTGGCCATGTTTGCAGGTGCCCTGCTGTTGGGCCGTTACGTTTCCCTGGCCAGCATTCTGGCCGCCCTGACCCTGGCGGTTTCTGCCACAGTACTGGGATACCGGGGAGCGGTTCTTGCAGTGGTGTGGGTGGTGGCGGGGTTCATAATATTTAACCACCGCAGCAATATCGGCAGGCTGATCCGGGGGGAGGAAACCCGGATCCGATTGTCCCGGAAAAAGGCCTGAAAACCAGGTTCTGGTCACCGATATGAAAAATGGAGATAAATGGGGAAAAAGAGAGGAAAACAGAGATAATGCGGGAACATTTTTTTCTTTTTCCCCAATTTAAGTTAATGGCATTTATTTTCATGAATCATAATTAAATTTTATTACATAGCGCTTTACATCAGTCAGGATTAATGTTAAGATTGTTTCGGATAGCGATTTATTTCACATTTTCCGGCCGGATACCGCAGCAGCGGGCATCCGCCGAAAAAATTTTGCCCAGAATAGTTCT
>JAXGWN010000227.1:0-3708 GCA_040773285.1 Bacillota bacterium | reverse complement strand
TCCGAAGATACCGGACAGAAAGCCCAGACCGGAGAATACACCGGCCGGCAGGAACATGATCCCGGCCCCCATCAGGAGGGAGACGCTGGCAATGATCAGGGAACGCTCCTCCAGTCCGGCGTCGTGGACATTTTTCAGCCCGATGCCGATAATTCTTGAGAAAATGGCCAGGCTGACACTGTAGGAAACCGCCGGGGGAATGGCAGCAAAAAAGGCTCCCACCGGTCCGATCAGCCCCAGCAGGATCAGGAACACACAGCCCACCGCCAGGGTTCTTCTGGCCCCCACTCCGGTGGTGGCCACCAGTCCGGCTGCCATGGCCGCCGGCACCATGGCTATGGCGGAAAATACCAGGGCCACCAGATGGAGGATCCCTCCCCAGTAAGCCCCCCTGCGGATGTGGCTGTCGGTGATCTTCACCTGAAGAACCTCGCCACAGGCATTCATGGAGGTGATCTCATTGGACAGATAAATCATCATGATAAAAAAGGATAGCGGAAGAAGATTCCAGTAAGGGCCCGGCATACCGAAGGCAAACAGTTCCGGCAGCACAAAGGGGGGGAAACTGA
This sequence comes from Bacillota bacterium, assembly GCA_040773285.1. Classification (GTDB taxonomy): domain Bacteria; phylum Bacillota; class TC1; order TC1; family UBA5767; genus JAXGWN01. Next base: position 3,139 of record JAXGWN010000227.1, on the reverse strand, counting down.
CCACACTGCCCCGGGGAAGACCAAGAATCAGGTAGACGGCCCAGCCGCCTCCCAGTCCGGCCAGCCCCACCAGTGGCTGAAGGCGCCCTCCCCGGAAGCTGATAAACAGAACCGAGAAAAACAGTACGGAAGAAAAGGCAATCAGCCGGGGGTCCGCCACGCCGTCCCCGGACAGAAACATCCCCCGCACCATATTGCCGCTGACCTGCAGACAGATCAGGATCAGGGTGGTTCCCATCACCAGCGGTGTGAAAAACTTCCTCAGCCTGGCGGCCATCCCGGTGGCCGTAAACAGAAGGATCAGGACCCCGGTGGACAGATACAGAAACTGAATCTTGCTGAGAATGGTCTCCAGGGGCTCTCCGGCTCCCAGTCCCTCCTGTCCCACAATCAGGAAGGTGCTGATCCAGAAGGCCGCTGCCGCCTCAAACATGGTGATCCGGTGTCCCAGATATATCTGGATCAGGGACCCGATTCCCAGTACGATCAGGGTTCTCTGAAGAAATCCTGCAGTCATCTCCGTACTGAAGCCCAGGGCTCCTCCCAGAATCAGAGGAAGAAAAATATTGCTGGAAAGCATCATGACTCCCCACTGGAGTCCATATACCAGGGTGTCCCGCAAACCGGGTTTGTCGTCTACTGCGTATCTGAGTTTCATGGATGTTTCGTCTCCTTCCCGGTCTCAGACCGGTATCTCTGGTCTTCCAGGCTGTAGGTATGCAGGATCCCCTCCGGATCCCTGTACTGATAGTATACAATATACGTCTGCGGACTGATCAGAAGATCGTTGGGGGTGACCCACAGACTGTCGTAATTCAGCTGAAAGCCCCGGGACCTCCAGGCTCTCCAGGGCACCTCGGAGCAGTAGATCCAGTGGTCCGTGGGGGAAAACAGATAGTCATAGCGCCGGCCCAGCAGGGTTTTTGCCTCCTGAAGGGCCTCCGTATAGTCCTCCGGAGAGGCTCCCTTCACCCTCAGGAGAAGCACCTCATCGTAGCGGGTTTTCCAGCGGTTGCCCCACAGTTTGGTGATGTTTTTCTCCCAGGCCTCCAGTCCGCTGGACTCCACCACGGTCTCTTCATCCACCACCACCCCGGAGTGCCCCCCCACCAGAAACATCACCGGAAGGTTCACCGCCTCAAAGGTCAGGGGAATATCCCCGGGGGACCCCAGCCAGTCCTCCCCCTCCCGGTGAATGGGTTTTCCGGGAACGTAGGGATCGGTCACATAGCGGCCCTCTGTCAGTTCCACAAACTGCTGTATTTTCTGCCGCATCACGGCCCATTCCGCCACTGTCTGCACCAGCAGCAGCGCCAGCATGGCCGCCAGCAGCTTCAGGATCAGGATCTTTCCCGGTTTACTCAAAATTCACACCCGCTCTTTTCAGAAGTCTTTCAATCCGGATCCGGCATCCGGGGCTAAGCGGCCCTGCCAGAAACCGGCGGAGCACCTCCGGATACCGGATTCCCTGGTCCGACAGATGTCTCTCCAGTACCCGGACCCGGTGTTCCCGGCCCATCAGGCAGTAAAGGACCAGCCATTCCTCCAGGGTGCCCAGGGGTACTGTCTGTCCTCCGGGAAGCCGTCCCGGAGGACCCGGAACCATTTCCATCCGGCAGATCCCCTCCGGGGTCATCAGGGCAAAACCGCCCATGAGATCCACTTCCACTCCGGCCAGATCCACCTGGTAAAACCACCGGGTCCGGTAAGGATCGTGGCCCGGAGGGCTTTCCAGGGTTCCCCGGCTTTGGAAGAACTCCATAACCCTCTGTTCCTCCTCCGGAGGAAAAAAAAGATCCAGGTCCCCGGGATCCTCCTCCAGCCCATGAAACCACAAAAGAACCGAGGATCCTGCCTGCCAGGGGATCCCCGACCGGTTCAGGTCTTCCGCCAGGGCCCGGATCCCCTCCAGCAGCGGCGTTCTCATTTCCCGGCCTCCCGGGACTTCTCCCAGACCAGCACCTTCAGATAGTTCCCTTCCGGATAGGCCGGATCGGTCCGGTAGTCCTCCGGCAGCCGGAATACCTCCAGAAGACTGCCGGAGGTACCGGTGTCATCTGCCGCCTGCCGGAGCATACTTTCCATCCGGCTCCGGCTCAGCCGGGCGGAATTGGAGGAGACGATCAGGATGCCTTCGGGCTCCAGCAGCTTAAAGGCCTGTCCCATCAGGCCGGAAAAATCCTTCTGGACACTGAAGGTTTTCTTGCCGGATCTGGCAAAACTGGGGGGATCCAGAATGATCAGGCCAAACCTGAGCCCCTTCTTCCCGGCATACCGGAGATAGCGGAAAATATCCTCCACCACGATCTCCTGCCCCTGCGGGTCAATGCCATTGGCCAGAAAATTGGTCCGGGTCATCTCCAGGGATCGCCGGGCCAGGTCCACACTGACCGTCCCTGTGGCTCCTCCCAGGGCGGCAAAGACACTGAAGGCCCCGGTATAGGAAAAGGCATTGAGAACCCGCCGTCCCTGGCTGAAACGCTCCCGTACCGCCTGACGGACGTCCCGCTGGTCCGGAAAGAAACCGGTCATAGGCCCGTCATCCAGATGGACGCTGAGGTTCACTCCATTTTCCTTCATCAGGATGGGAAATCCGCCGGGTTCCCCCAGAACCAGCCCCTCCCGGAAGCCCTCAGGCACCGGCTCAAACCGGAATTTCTGGTATACACCACGGACTCCGGGCAGTTCCTTAAGAGCTTCCAGCACAGCACTTTGGAAAGACAGAATTCCTTCGCTGTACCAGCTGATCAGGAGAAATCCTCCGTACCAGTCCAGGGTCAGTCCCCCGATGCCGTCCCCTTCCCCGTTGAAAAGCCGGAAACAGCCGGTCAGGTCCTGACTTTCAAAAAACCTTTTGCGGGCCTCTGCGGCAGCGAGGATTCTCTGGCGGAACATGTCACGGTCCGGAAAAGTCCCCGCATCCCGGGTCAGCACCCAGCCGGCCCCCCGGTTCTGGTTTCCCAGATATCCCCGGGCCACAAAGTGTCCCTGCGGATCCACCAGATCAAACAGATCCCCCTGGGGCAGTTCCCGGCCCAGCAGTTCCCGTTCCAGAAGGGGATAGCCTTTCCGGTAGCGGCCTGCCATGGAGGCACTGACCGGTATCCGGTGAACCGTCCGGTTTTTATCGGCCATGACG
>JAXGWN010000226.1:0-3755 GCA_040773285.1 Bacillota bacterium | reverse complement strand
CATACGGTTTTCCGCATCCATGAGAATTTCCCTGTAATCCGGCCAGGCCACCGCCAGTTCCCGCATCCGGGACCTCTCAAAACTCTGTCCATACACCAGTATGCTGCCCCGGTCCGGAAGATTCTCCGCCAGATCCTTAACCAGGGCAGGGCGGGGATCGTCCGGGGTCCTGTGGAGATACTGATGAACCCGCCGGTTTTGTCCAGTTCCCTGAGCCAGGGCATACTGAAATACCACCGGAGACGCGGAACGGTCCCCTGGAAACAGGGGAATATCCGGAGCAAAGGCCTCAAAATCAAGAGCAGCCACCGGCTCCCGGACATTGGACAGAAAGCTACGAAGTGCCTCTTTGTCGGCATAAGGAATTCCCCGGATCCCGGCCTCCTTCTGGATTTTCTGCCTGCTGTTCAGCATCCGGTTGGGAACCTGCCCGGTCCGGCGGATCCCCATGCCCAGAATGGCTCTGGTCCGGCCGGAGGAGAGGCCATACAGACTGCTGATATCCTCTTTCATGGGAGCATAACAGGAAGATCCCAGCACGCAGGGATGACTCCGGTCCATCCAGGGAACCAGGGACAGTTCCGGGGGCTCCTTTTCCTTCAGAATATCCTCAAGAATCTGCAGTTGTTCCGGTATCTCTGGCAACAGAAGACTAACTTCTGAGGTCACCCCGGTCATTTTCCACAGTTCTCCATGGTCCAGAGTATTCCCCCGCACATATTTTTTGTTCAGAGTCATTGCATGGAAGTGCCGGATGTCCACTCCTGCCCCGGAAGCCACGTAGGCGCAGAAAGCCATTTCCTGAAGGACTTCCCTACGGAGACTCCGGGTCATCCGGGGACATACCAGAGCCCAGCGTTCTTTCCCCACAGGTACCAGAATATCCAGCAGGGCTCTTCCCCGGTCTGTCTCCAGCACAGCACCCAGCATCACCCGGGATTCCTTCAGGCCCTCTCCGGTCCGGCGGATTGCCTCCGAAAGATCCAGATCCAGCAGATCCCTGGCGCCAGGGTAGTGGAGAGAGGCCAGCTGCCGCAGGGTTTCCGGATCCGGCCGGTGGGAATGTTTCGGGGGATCCCCTCCGTCCCGGGCCTGCTGAAAAAAGCACCGGGGGCACACAAGGCCGGTCCGGTACAGTCCGTTGTCAATTTTTTTCATGTCCATTCTCTCCGGTTGCATTTCCGTCTGTCCGGGGAGGAGGCGGTCCCTGCCAGGAGGCCCGGATGGGATCCCTGCGCTCCGGCACGTCCCGCTGCTGCCGTTGCAGCCTCGCCAGAATTCTCCCATTCATCTCCAGATTTCTCTCCAGCAGTTCCTCCATCCTCTGCAGGCTCTCCAGAATCCTTTCCTGTTTCCAGTACCAGAGACGCACTCCCCGCAGGGCAAGCCAGGTCAGTATCAGGATCAGCAGAAGAAACCCGGCGAACCAGGCATCACTGGCAGAAAGGGCGAACAGAATTTCCCTCAGCGTATCAAGATATTCTGCTGTTCTTTCCCCCAGCTGCTGCCACTGCATTGCGTATCCTCCATTCAGGATCCCCTCTTCAGGGAATCCAGCAACTCCTTCAGTTCTCTGATCCTTGTCTCCGAAATCCGCTTCGGTGCCTTCATGATCAGGGCGTTCAGCTGTTCACAGCCCCCGGGCAGAGCCAGGGCAACCAGTCGGGTGGAGCCCCCTTGTGCCTCTACTGTTGTATCCTTCCCGAATACCACCAGCGTCTCCACCGGAACTCTCAAATCCTCCCTGTCCAGAAGCCTTTCCAGAATTGTCTTCTGCCGCTGCACCTGCCGGACCGGAGAAGACAGTTCCTTCCGGTAGCGGCCTCCTTTGCTGCCGGTTTTCAAAAGTGTCCAGGACTCCTGTTCACCCTGTCCCCGGACAGTCCCCCGAAGGTTCTTATCCTCAATGAGAAATATGCCCCCGGGTCCCAGGACCAGCTGATCGGCCTCACAGGTTCCCCCTGGGCCCCGGATCACCAGAGAAGAATAAATACGGTACTGACCAGGAAGTTTCCGGAGGCAGGATAATACCTCTTTTTCCCCCCGGTAGCCCTGACGGTAGATCCTCCAGGAAATCGCCGCCCGCTTCATGGGCAGAGACATTCCTGCCGACACCACAGGCAGTATGAGCAGCCCGTGGGAATATTCCCGGAAGGCCAGCCAGACGAAGGCAGCCAAAAGACCCATGCCGGCTGCCCCCAGCAAAAGGACCTGGAATCCGGCTTTCCACATGCTGCGGGCCGGACCGTTTACGGATCGGATAATCTTTGCCATATCAGCCTCTGCTGATCCTGTCCAGTTCCTCCACCCGTTCCACCAGGTAATCCGGATGCTCGGAAGCAAGACGGTCTCCGTGATTGAAGCCCCAGGTAACTGCCGCCACCGCCACGCCGGCCCTTCTGGCCGCATGAATATCCCGGGTCTCGTCCCCCACGTACAGCATCTCCCCGGCCTTCAGGCCGAATTTCCGCAGAATTTTCCGGAAATGCCGGGCCTTTCCGAAGATGGTGCTGGAGCGGATAAACTGCATTCCCTTCAGCCCATGCAGTTCCAGAAAGCCCTGAACGTTGTCCCTGGCATTTGAAGTCACCACTCCCGTTATGATCCCGCTTTCGTCCAGACCGTTCAGATAGTCTTTCAGTTCCGGTCTGCACAGTTCCGCCCGGCTGATCTCCGCCTTCAGGATCTGGTGGGCCTCCCGGATGATAAAGGGAAGTCGGAACCGGGAAATGCCCATATATGCAATAGCCTCCCGGGCTGTCATATTCTTAATCAGCGGAATTTCCTTTTCTGTAATGCTCCGGAAATTATATTTTTCTGCCAGTGTCATGGCGACACGGACAGCCATATTCTCAGTATCCGCAAGGGTACCATCAAAGTCAAATACCACACATCTGTACATCGTTCCCCTCCCTCCAATTTCTTCCAGTATAGCAGAAAAGCGGCCGTTTACACGACCGCATTTTGTCAGGGCAACCGGTTTTCAGACAACAGGCATTCCAGAGCATACTGCTGATGATCATGATACAGGTCCCGGACCGCCCGGTCCGGTTCCAGCCAGAGGGGACGGTGATCCTCCTCAGGGGTGGTTCCGGCGACCCCGGTAATATCCACCCTGTAGAAGTATGCCAGCCCGAAATGGTGCTCCCGGTAGCGGGGAGAAAAATACCAGCTGCCGGCGGCACCCATGTAGGATCTCAGAGTGACAATCCATCCGGTCTCTTCGAGAAATTCCCGCTCCAGACAGGCTTCCGGCCGTTCCCCGGGATCCATTCCCCCACCGGGAAGAAACAGTCCCCAGGGATTTTCCATCACCAGAATCCGCTTATCCCGGAAAGCAGTTCCATATACTGCGGGCCGAAACCGGTAGAGTATCCCGGGAAGTCTTTCTCCAAAAATCCTGTATTCCATACCGGCACCACCATCTAATCACGGATCAGGCGGATCCCGGCCAGATTCCCTTCCACCCGGATATCGTATAGCCCGGTGCCCGGGGCCTCCCCGGGCACATCAGGAATCCTTTGCCCGTCCAGACGCAGGGAGGAAAGATTGTTCTCCCAGCGGATCCTGTAACCGCTGCTGCGGGGAATCCGGATCTCCACACCGGAGAGATTCCCCCGGATTCTAACCGGAATCTCCCCCTGAATCTCCGGCAGAAGAATCCTGGCATCCGTCAGACTCAGTTCCAGATCAAGAGCCTCCAGAGGAACCTGCTGCAGGTTCATTTCACACCTTCCCAGGCTGAACCGTCCCCT
>JAXGWN010000225.1:0-3759 GCA_040773285.1 Bacillota bacterium | reverse complement strand
GGACCTTCTTCCGCCCCTGACCCGGGAGGAAACCGCCCATTTTCAGGGTATTGTCAGTCTTCCCGGCTCAAAAATCTGGAACGGCCGGGTCACCCTCACCAATCTGCGAAAAGTGCTGGAAAAAGGCTCCGGTCCGGAAATGCAGGAATACTTTGGCCGGCAGGAGGCCCTGCTGGTCTCGGCTGCCGAAATCACCGCAGAAGAACTGGGCCTTGACCGCTACCGGCCCTGGACACTGGCTGAACTGCTGGAGGCCATCCTGGAAAAGGCCCTGGATCTGTGGAAAGAGCATCCCCCCTCCAGAAACAACAATCTGCTGGGCGCCGTGACCTCCAAGGTGAAGGCCAGGGAACTGGATCCCGGAAACCTGAATCCCCTTCTTCCGGAAATTATCACCTGGGGACAGGATCTGGAGCGTCACGGAATTTTCAATCTGCTGGCGCTGAGCCTGCCCCGCTACTGTCTCACCGCCTTTTTCCTGATCCTTCTTACGCGCCGGGGGATCCTTGTGCTTCCGGAAAAATCCTGAAAAAAGCCCTGCCCCGTACAGAACAGGGCAGGGCTTTTCAGTCCAGCATTCCCCGGAGGCGCTCTGCCAGCCGGGTATTTCTTTTTCTCACGGACCGGGAGGCCACCGCACGCCGCAGGGCCCGCTTCTCCCCGATGAGGATCATCAGTTTTTTTGCCCGGGTCACACAGGTATACAACAGGTTTTTCTGCAGCATCATGTAGTGGCTCATGGTCAGGGGGGCGATCACCACCGGGTACTCGCTTCCCTGGCTCTTATGGACTGTGGCCGCATAGGCCAGGGTCAGTTCATCCATGTCCCCCATGTCGTAGACCAGTTCCGCCCCGTCAAACTCCACCAGCATCTGCCGGGTATCCGGATCCAGATCCACCACCCGACCAATGTCCCCGTTGAACACCTTTTTCTCATAGTTATTTCTCAGCTGCATCACCCGGTCGTTCTTCCGGAATTCCGTCTGCCCGAACACCAGCCTTTTTGGCTCCGGGTTCAGGGCCTCCTGGAGAATGCGGTTCAGATTTCTGGCCCCCAGTTCCCCCTTCTGCATGGGGGAAAGCACCTGGATGTCGGTCAGGGGATCGATGGGATAACGCTCCGGCAGGCGGCGCACCACCAGATCCCGGATCAGAGTGAGAATCCGGTCCCGGTCCGATTCCTCCACCAGGAAGAAATCTGATCCTTCCCGGTTGTCCGCCTCCGGCATCTGCCCCTGGTTGATCCGGTGGGCATTGGCCACAATCCGGCTTTCCCCGGCCTGCCGGAAGATCCGGTTCAGCCGGACCACGTCCACTACCCCGGAATCGATGAAATCGGCCAGCACGTTGCCGGGTCCCACCGAAGGCAGCTGATCCACATCTCCCACCAGAATCAGGCTTCCCGTATCCGGCAGGGCCCGGAGAACGCTGTACATCAGAGGCAGATCGATCATGGATGCCTCGTCCAGAATCAGGGTGTCACACTCCAGGGGAGAGTCCTGATCCTTCTTGAAGCCCTCTGCCGGAGAATACTCCAGCAGCCGGTGAATGGTCAGGGCCTCCCGGCCTGTGGTCTCGGTCAGCCGCTTGGCCGCCCGTCCCGTGGGAGCCGCCAGCATTAGGCTCCTGTTCTGGGCGGTCAGGGCCCGGATGATTCCCATCACTGTGGTGGTCTTTCCGGTTCCGGGTCCCCCGGTCAGCACCATGATCCGGGCGGACAGACTCATCCGGATGGCCGCCAGCTGAATGTCGTCGTACAGAATCCCGGCCGTCCGGCTGATCTCCTCCACCAGGGCCAGTTCAACGGTGACCGGCCGCAGGGGAACCGCCGACTCAATTTCCATCAGCCGCTGACGGATCCCCTCCTCGCAGCTGTGCAGCCAGGGAAGATAAAAGATGTCCTCCCCATCCTCCACAATCTTATTCTCCCGGGCCAGGCTGCGGACCTCTCCTTCCACTGTCTCCGGCCCAACCTCCAGAATGGCCGCCGCCCCGTGGATCAGTTCCTCAAAGGTGGCGTAGCAGTGTCCGGCCCGGCTCATTTCATCCAGAATAAACCGTATGCCTGCCTGAATCCTGGCCGGAGAATCCTGGGAAAGCCCCATATTCCTGGCCAGATTGTCCGCCAGTTTAAATCCGATCCCCCATACATCCTCAATCAGCCGGTAGGGATTGGCCTTCACCAGCCGGATGCTGTCATTGCCGTAGGTCCGGTAAATCTTCACCCCATAGGCCGGGGATACCCCATAGCCCTGCAGGAAAATCATGACGTTACGGATCTCCTTCTGCTTCTTCCAGGCGGCCGTTATCTTCTCCAGTTTTTTCTTCCCGATGCCCCCAATTTCCAGAAGACGCTCCGGCTCCTCCTCGATCACCCGGATGGTGTCCATCCCGAAGGTTTCGGTGATCCTGGCGGCATATACCGCCCCGATCCCCTCGATAAGACCGCTTCCCAGATACTTCTCGATCCCCTTCAGGGTGGCCGGAACCTGCTCGGTGATTCCGTTCACCTGAAACTGCCGGCCATACCGGCTCTCCCGGTACTCCCCCTCCAGCGAAAACTCCGCACCGGGACTTACCGGGGGAAAGACGCCGGTGGCGGTAAATGCCTCTCCGGTGTCCTCGTTCAGCATTCTCAGAACCGTAAAGCCGGTTTCCATATTGGTATACACGATGCGGTCCACCGACCCACGGATGGTTTCCATACAGTCTCTCCTTAAAAAGGAATAACCCCGGAGGGTTATTCCTTAGCTTCCATCGTTTCCGGCTCCAGGGCCGCCTCAGACTCCGGGGCGCTTTCATTCACCACCGGCCGTGGCACCTGGGCCAGAGCCTCCTTCAGTTCCTCTACTTCCTGCTGGCGGGCCAGCAGTTCCTCCCGCAGGGCCCGGGTATCTCCGGTGGAGGCCCGCTCCGCTTCGATCAGGGCCTTTTCCCGGGACAGCTGGAGCGACTTGATCTCCTCCAGATGACTGACTTCCCGTTTGCCGGACTCGTCCAGAGACTTTTTCATTTTTTTCAGTTCGTGTCCCTGTTTCAGCTGGCGCACGCCGCTGAAAAAGAAACTGACCAGCGCCCCCAGCAGGGCAGAACCCAGAATCACCACGGAAAGGCTCATCCGGTACATCACCAGTCCGAAAAAGTTCAGGTCCACCGTCAGGGGATTCTGGTTGGCGAAAATAGCCACCACCAGGGCCAGAACCAGTCCGAAAAGCCAATAGAACATATCTGCACCTTCTTTCTGAAATCAATAGTTCAATTCTTCTTTACCCGGCGGCCTTATTCCTGCCTAAAGGGAAAAATACCTGACCCCGGCCCGGAATATCCCCTGATCGCCAGGGCCCGGCAGATTCACCGCCACATGGTCTCCCACCCGTTCCGAATGGCCCATTTTCCCCAGGATCCGGCCATCCGGGCTGGAGATCCCCTCCACCGCCATCAGGGAACCATTGGGATTGTAGGGCGGCCTGCTGGCGGCCATCCCCAGGGCGTCCACATACTGGGTGGCCACCTGTCCGGCAGCGATCAGCCGCTCCATTGCCTCGTCGGTGGCCACAAAGCGTCCTTCCCCGTGGGAAACCGCAATCCGGTGCACATCCCCCAGTGAGGTTTCCGAAAGCCAGGGGGACAGCACCGAACTGACTCTGGTGCTGACGTATCCGCTGATATGCCGCCCGATGGTATTGTAGGTCAGAGTGGGATCCTCCGGTTCCAGATCCCGGATTTCCCCATAGGGGAGAAGCCCCAGTTTGATCAGGG
>JAXGWN010000224.1:0-3764 GCA_040773285.1 Bacillota bacterium | reverse complement strand
GCACCCACGGTCTTTACCGGATACGATGAGTTTGAAAGTGCCGCCCGGATTCTGATGCTGGCCGATGAACGGGGTCTTCCCCGGGAAGAGATGGGCCCCGGGGAAACCGGTCTGGTGGTTCTGGACAGGAGCCCCTTCTATGGGGAGTCCGGAGGACAGATCGGGGATACCGGAGAGATCCGGATCCAGGGAAACCCGGTTCTTCGTGTAACGGATACCCGCAAGGCAGTGGACGGCCGGATCTACAGCGAGGTGGAGGTGCTGGCTGCCGTGGCCTGCGGCAGTGAGGTGAGCGCCTCGGTAACCGGTTCCCGCCGGCTGGACATTGCCAGAAACCACTCGGCCACCCATCTTCTCCATGCGGCTCTTCAGGAGGTGCTGGGGAAATACGCCAATCAGAAGGGGTCCCTGGTGGAAGCGGACCGGCTGCGGTTTGACTTTACCCATTTTGCTCCGGTGACACCGGAGGAACTGGAGAAGGTGGAAGCCCGGGTCAACGGGATGATCCTGGCCAACCTGCCGGTGCACAGCCGGGAGATGGCGCTGGATGAGGCCCGGGCCCAGGGTGCCATGGCCCTGTTCGGGGAAAAGTATGGCCAGAGGGTCCGGGTGGTCTCCATGGGGGATGACAGCCTGGAGCTGTGCGGGGGAACCCATGTGGAACGGACCGGATCCATCGGGCTGTTCCGGATTGTCAGCGAAGGGGGCATCGGCTCGGGACTCAGGCGCATTGAGGCGGTCACCGGCCGCCGGGCCTATGAAATGGTCCGGGAGGTGTACCGGGAGCGGGAGGAACTGGCCGGGATCCTGAAGACTCCGGTGGGGGACCTGATGAACCGGGCCTCCGCCCTGATGGATACCCTGAAAGCCAGGGATGAGGAAATCGGCCGCCTGAAGGCCAGAATCAGCCGGCTGGAATCGGCGGATCTTCTGGATTCCGTTCAGCAGGTGGAGGGAGTCAGCCTTCTTTCCGCCCGCCTGGAGGTGGGGGATATGGACGCCCTGCGGCAGGCCGGCGATATGCTGAAGGACCGCCTGAAGGACGGTGTGATCCTGCTGGGAAGCCCGGCAGGTGACAAGGTGAACTTTGTGGCTATGGTGACCGGCAGCGCCCTGGATAAGGGGGCCCATGCCGGAAACCTGATCCGGGCGGTGGCCGCCATCGCCGGAGGAGGCGGAGGCGGAAAGCCTGCCATGGCGCAGGCCGGCGGAAAAGACCCGGCCAGACTGGGAGAGGCTCTGGAAAAAGCCGCCTCCATTCTGGCGGAACAGATCACGAAGGCCCGCGGATAGCGGGCGTTGGCCCACAGGGCAGGAGGTGTACCCGATGGTTGATTTCTTTGAACATACCATGAAGTTTTCCGGTGAAGAACTGCAGGACGAACGGGTCCGGGAGGTTCTTGCCAATGTGTATTCCGCCCTGGAGGAAAAGGGGTATTCTCCGGTGAATCAGCTGGTGGGGTATATTCTTTCCGGGGATCCGGCCTACATTACCAGTCACAACAACGCCAGAACCCTGATTTCCGCCCTGGAACGGGACGAAATCGTCAAGGTTCTGCTGAACAGTTATCTGAAGTAGGCCGGTGGAAACCCGCAGGAGGGCTCTGGCCCTGGACATTGGAACCAGACGGATCGGGCTGGCCCGTTCCGACGCCCTGGGCCTTACCGCCCAGACTCTGGGAATGCTGGAGGTCCGGAGGAATCCTGACAAAACCCTGGAGGAACTGGCGGAGAGGATCCGTGAAGAGCAGGCGGAAATTCTGGTGGTGGGGCTGCCCCGGAATATGGATGGCTCCCTGGGACCCAAGGCACTGGAGGTCCGGCAGTTTGTGGAAGACCTGCTGAAACTGGTGGATCTGCCGGTGGAGTACGTGGATGAACGTCTCACCACGGTATCCGCCCAGCGGGTACTGCTGGAGGCTGATGTGTCCCGGAAGAAGCGCCGGCAGGTGGTGGACGGCATGGCGGCAGCCATCATTCTGCAGACCTGGCTGGATACCGGGCGCTGACTTTACAGCAGGGCCGGGATTGTTTATTATGGACGTAGCGCACTGCTTTGCGTGGAAACGGAGGATACTATGAGTGACGAACTGTTAAGAGAAGATGCCGAGGTAACCGATCTGGTGGTCCTGGTGGACGAGGAAGGGGCGGAACACCGCTTCATCATCGTGGAAGTCGTCGAAGTGGAAGAAAACAAATACGCTATCCTGGTTCCCGCCGAGGAAGACGAGGATGAGGGTGCCGTTATCCTCCGGTTTGAAAAGGACGATGAAGGCAACGACATACTGGTGGGCATCGAGGACGAAGAGGAATGGGATGCGGTGGCCCAGGCAGTGGAGGACATTCTGGAATAGCCAAAGGAAGTAGCCGCCCGGCTACTTCCTTTGTATACGGAGAAAAAATATGAAAAAATTTCTTACCATAGCCGGAGTTCTGCTGCTGATCCTTCTGCTGGCTGCAGGAGGAGCTGCCTTCTGGGTGGTAGGCCAGCTGAGCCCGGTGGACGAAACAAAATCTGTGGAAGTGGACATAGCCGCCGGATCCAGTCCCAGGAGGATTTCCACCCTGCTGGAGGAGTCCGGCGTGATCCGTAACGGAGATATCTTCTATCTGTACCTCCGCTATACTGGTGAGGGCAGTGATTTCCGGGCCGGAACCTATCTGGTGGAGACGCCCATTGAGAACCGGGACCTGATCAGTCTCCTGAAGACCGGGCAGGGGCATACGGAAACGGTGCGGGTCACCATTCCGGAGGGCCTGAAGGTGGAGGAGATTGCGGCACGGCTGGCGGATGCCGGCCTGGGGGACCTGGAGGTATTTCTGGACCTGGCCTCTGCAGGGGAATTTGATTATCCATTCCTCAGTTATCCGGAGGATGACCGGATCCTTTACCGGCTGGAGGGTTTTCTGTTTCCGGACACCTATGAGTTCCGCCGGGATGCCGGGGAACGGGAGGTGTTAAACAGGATGCTGGACCGGTTTTCCCAGGTCTATAACGAAGAGGCCCGGGCCCGGGCCGTGGAGCTGGGGCTCAGTGACCTGGAGCTGGTGACCATGGCTTCCATTGTGGAGAAAGAGGCCCGGGTGGCTGCGGAACGGCCCAGGATTGCCGGGGTGTTCTACAACCGTATGGAGCGGTCCATGGCCTTTCAGTCCTGTGCCACCATTCAGTACCTCTTTCCGGAACCAAAGGAAAAACTGTATGACTCCGATCTGGAGATCGAGTCGCCGTACAACACCTACAAGTATGGCGGACTGCCCCCCGGCCCCATAGGGGCCCCGGGGGAGGCCAGCCTGGAGGCGGCCCTGTATCCGGAAGAGCATAACTATCTGTATTTTGTGGCCAAAAAAGACGGAAGTCACAGTTTCAATGAGACCTATGCAGGCCATCTGGAGGACAAAGCAATCAATGAAGCCCAGTAAAACCCCGGAGCTGCTGCTTCCGGCGGGAAATATGGAAAAACTGAAAACGGCACTCCTGTTCGGTGCGGATGCAGTGTATCTGGCCGGCCAGGAGCTGGGCCTGCGGGCCAAGGCAGGCAACTTCACCCTGGAGGAGATCCGCGAGGCGGTTCAGTATGCCCACGGGCTGGGGCGCAGGGTCTATGTGGCCCTCAATATCTTTGCCCATAACGGGGATCTGCCGGTGGCCCGCCGCTACCTTAAGGAACTGGCCGAAATCCGGCCGGACGCTCTGATTATCTCAGATGCAGGCCTGTTCCGGCTGGCCCGGAGCCTGGCTCCGGAGATTCCTGTGCATATCT
>JAXGWN010000223.1:0-3769 GCA_040773285.1 Bacillota bacterium | reverse complement strand
AGCAGACCTATGTCTGCCGGGAGGTGTGCCTGGGAATCACTGTGTCTGCCGGAGTGGCTTATTTCAGCAAGACTGACAGCAATGAGACGGATGCCATTCACCGGGCGGACGGAGCCCTGTACAGGGCCAAAGGGGCCGGGAAGAACCGGGTGGTCCTGGACCTGCCGGAGGGTGAATAAGGGCATCAGGGAAGAAGACTGACAGCGTATCGGGTTCAGGGGGGAAACAATGAACAGAAGTGAAAGACTGAAAAACCCCAGGGTTATCCTGGCTGCAGCCACCGGAATCAATCTGGTGTCCGGGATTCTTTATTCCTGGAGTGTCATCTCCGGGCATCTTGTCTCGGTGGCCGGATGGAGCAGTTCTGCTGCCAGCATGCCCTATACAGTGGCCATACTGGTATTTGCCGGGGTGTCCCTGGTGGCCGGAAGACTGCAGGACGCTCTGGGACCCCGGAGATTCGTGATAGCGGGAATCCTGCTGACCGCAACCGGTCTGGTGGTCTCAGGATACAGCAGCACGCCTTTACAGATGATTCTTTCCTACGGCATACTGGTGGGAACCGGCATCAGTTTCGGATACAGCTGCGTTACCCCCGTGGTGATGAAGTGGTGGCACAGAGACCGGAAAGGGATGGTGACCGGAATTGTTGTGGCGGGATCCGGGCTGGCTTCGGTGTATGTGGCCCCGGCTACCGCAGCTCTCATCCGTTCTCTGGGGCTGCCGGTGACGTTCCGGGTTCTGGGCCTGTTTGTGCTGGTCACCGGGCTTCCCATGGCCCTGATGATTCAGAATCCTCCGGAAGGCTACCTGCCATCCCCGCCTGCCGCCAGGGCCGGCTCCCCGGAGCCCCCTAAGATTGAGCCCTGGAACTACGACTGGAGAGAAATGCTTAAGACCCCACAGTTCCGCCTGCTGTGGATCATGTTTGCCCTGGCCGCCTCAGCGGGACTCATGATTATCGGGACCATTTCCCAGATTGCGGCGGAGCAGGCCAGTTACAGTGCCGGTTTTCTTCTGGTGGGACTTCTTGCCATATTCAATACTGCCGGCCGCATCCTGGGGGGTGCCCTGTCCGACCGCATCGGACGGATCCGCAGCCTTCAGCTGATGGTGCTGCTCCAGGGACTCAATATGCTGTCTTTCTCCCTCTACCGAACAGCAGGGCTGATGGCCCTGGGAACTGCCATAGCCGGAGCGTCGTATGGCGCTTTACTGACTATTTTTCCATCCATAACCTCTGATTACTACGGGATGAGAAATTTTGGACTGAATTACGGGGTCCTGTTTACCGCCTGGGGCATTGCCGGGGTCATCGGTCCGGTAATCGCATCCGGGGCCAGGGATCTCACCGGATCCTTCGGACCTGCCTACGTGGTATCTGCGGTTCTGCTGGGGGTGACCCTGGTGCTTACCTTTTTTCTGAGACCGGTGACCGGCCGGAAGGAACGCTGAAGAAAAGATTGCAGCCAGGCTGCAATTTTTTTTGATATTCAAGAAAATGGTGGATCCCCGCGGCGGAACCTGCTACAATTGCTACGCAGTCGCTCGGGATTCTTGTTAAACATCCAGACAACTGCGCGCAATTTATTTTATATATTTATGGAGGAATCAAGTGGAAAAGACGACGAAGCTGAAAAACCCCCTGGTGATTCTGATGGCTGCCACCGGAATCAACCTGACCCTGGGAGTCCTGTACTCCTGGAGCATTATCTCCAAAAACCTGGTGTCAGTCTGGGGATGGAGCAACTCCGCCGCCTCGCTGCCGTATACGGTGGCTATCATTGTGTTTGCCATTGCCCTGCTGGTGGCCGGAAGGTTGCAGGACAGGATGGGCCCCAAACGGTTTGTAATGGCTGGCGTGGTCCTGGTGGGACTGGGCCTGCTGGCTTCCAGTTTCAGCACTACCCCTACCATGATGGTGCTGTCCTATGGTGTGCTGGTGGGAACCGGAATCGGATTTGGCTATTCCTGCGTAACCCCTGCAGTCATGAAGTGGTGGCACCGGGATAAGAAGGGGATGGTCACCGGAATCGTAGTGGGTGGTTTTGGTGTGGCCTCGGTGTATGTGGCTCCGGCCACGTCAGCCCTGATCGGGGCCCTGGGTCTTTCCATGACTTTCCGGGTTCTGGGCATTTTTGTTCTGCTGACAGGGCTTCCCCTGTCGCTGCTGATCACCAATCCTCCGGAAGGGTACGTGCCGGCTGCACCGGCTGCCCGGAAGGAAGCAATTGAAAAGCCCAAGGTGAAACCCTGGAATTATGACTGGAAGGAAATGCTGAAGACCCGTCAGTTCTTCATTCTGTGGATCATGTTTGCCCTGGCCTCTTCGGCAGGACTGCTGATTATCGGAAGCATCTCCCTGATTGCTGTGGAACAGGCCGGATTCAACGCCGGATTCCTGCTGGTGGGTCTGCTGGCCATCTTTAATGCTTCCGGCCGGATCGGTGGAGGGATGCTGTCCGATAAGATCGGAAGAATCCGCACCCTGCAGCTGATGGTGATTCTTCAGGGAATCAATATGCTGCTGTTCTCCTTCTACAGCACAGCCCTGCTGGTGGCTGTGGGAACTGCCGCAGCCGGGGTGGCCTACGGGGCGCTGCTGAGTATTTTCCCGTCCATGACGTCCGATTATTACGGCATGAAAAACTGTGGGCTCAACTATGGTGTTCTCTACACCGCCTGGGGTATTGCCGGGGCGATTGGCCCGGTGATCGCGGCTGCGGTCCGGGATACCACCGGGTCCTTCGATATGGCCTACATGATTTCCGCAGGCCTGCTGGGACTGACCCTGGCACTGACCTTTGTTCTGAAGCCGGTTACCGGCAAGGCGGAAGAGGCCGGACTGAGTCAGGAAGCTGCATAATCAAAATCCCGTGCCGGATAACCGGTACGGGATTTTTTTTCAGTCCATATAGTCCATGCTGGTAAGAATGATCCGCTCCACCCGGGCCTCCGGTGTCAGAGGTGGGTTCCCCAGGGAATCCGACTGTCCATAATTGATGATCACCAGATCCTGACCGTCCACCAGGAACCATCCTGTCAGGACACTGTCATCCTGGTTGCTGAGGGCTTCACTGTAGCGCTGGCGGTAGTCCTCCAGCACCTCTCCGGCAGGATCTCCCACCCGGAATCCAAGATTGGTTCCGGTGTCCGGTGAGGTGGTGAGGATCTCAAAGACTGTGCCGGTATCCTGCCCGGCCACCACGGTGATTCCCCGGTCCTCGTAGTGCAGTTTCAGGAAGGGCTCCCCGAAGGTGAAAATGTCATCATCAAAGGCCTCGCGCCGGTAACTGTCTCCCAGCAGGGATTTCACCATATCCACGGAGTCACCCCGCCGGAGTCCTTCCAGAGCCGGAACCCAGGGTTCCACCGGTCCGGCAGGATCTTCCGGTTTCTGGGGTTCCCCGGGGTCAGCCGGTTCCTGCGGCTCCTGTGGATATACCGGCTCCGGCAGTTCTCCAGGGGTCACACAGCCGGCGGCCGGCAGCAGGAGAATAAGAATCAGCAGAAGTATGGAAACTGTTTTCACCTGATCACCTCCGTTGGTTTCATCATTCCAATTCAATGTTTCTATGCTAATGGACGTTTTCCCTTCCCGGTTGTTCCACCGGAAAGGGGAGCGTGGTATAACCGGAGTTTCAAAAGAAAAATAGAGGACTGGGAGATGGCATCCCTTATACACCAAAGGGTCCCGCCGTTTCCCAGTCTTTGTTTTGTGGTATTATTTTTCGCCGGTTTCGTACTAAAGAATCTCTTTCATCCGTTT
>JAXGWN010000222.1:0-3774 GCA_040773285.1 Bacillota bacterium | reverse complement strand
CAGTACCCACGGCCGGAATGCGCCGGTGGCGCCGGCATGCTGCTATCATGACCGGGTTTTCGTTCTCACCGGGGGAACCCGGGGCGCCGGCAAAGTTCTTGGGGAACTGCTGGAGGCCGGACTGGGGCACGTCTCGGTCAGTGTGGGGGAAAACCTGGGCATGATGGACCAGAGAATCCGCAGAGGGACCCCGGAACAGCTGCTGGAGTTTCAGATCTCGCCCCTGTCGGTGCTGCTGGTGGAAAACCCATCGCCCGCTTCCTCTCACCAGAGGCTTTTGGATAGGGATCTTGTCCGAGGCCCGGTCCCCATGAGCAAACAGGAAATCCGGGATCTGGCGTTATCCGCCCTGGAGATCGGACCGGAGGATGTGGTGTATGACATTGGAGCCGGGACCGGTTCGGTGGCCATTGGGGCAGCCCGCCGGGCCAGCCGGCAGTGGGTCTATGCCATTGAGAAAAATCCGGAGGCCCTGACCCTGATCCGGCAGAACCGGGAGAAAATGGGGGCCTACAATGTGCGGGTGGTGGAGGGATCCGCCCCGGAGGCCCTGCAGGGACTTCCGGCTCCCGACCGGGTGTTTCTGGGGGGTAGCGGCCGACAGATGCCGGAGATAATGGAAGCCCTGATTCATAAGAATCCCGGGGTCCGGGTGGTGGTGACGGCGGTAACCCTGGAGACCCTGCAGGAAAGCCTGGAACTGTTTGACAGATACCGGATGAATCCCCAGGTCAGCAGCATCAGTGTGGCCAGGGCAGAAGCCGTGGGGGGATACCGGATGATGAAAGCACAGAATCCGGTCTGGCTGGTGACCGGGGAGGGGGTCAGGGATGAAAAATAGTATGGGCCTGATCCATATCTACTGCGGTAACGGCAAAGGAAAGACCACCGCGGCCACCGGCCTGGCGGTCCGGGCCCTGGGGGCCGGCATGCAGGTTCTTTTTGTACAGTTCATGAAGGACGGATCCAGCAGCGAGACCGGACTTCTCCGGAGTCTGCCGGGACTGCGCTTCGTGGCGGCAGACAAGAAAAGGTTCAGCTTTGCCATGAACGAGGAGGAAAGAAAGGAACTGCGCCGGTGCCATGACCGGATGCTGTCGGAAGTGATTGAACTTTGCTCCGGGGGAGACTTCGGCCTTCTGGTGCTGGATGAGGCGGTGGGAGCCCTGGACCGGGATCTTCTTGACCGGGAGCGGCTACATTGGTTTCTCCGGGAGAAACCCAAGGATCTTGAAGTGGTACTGACCGGGCGGAATCCCGCTCCGGAGCTGCTGGAACTGGCCGGCTATATCTCGGAAATTGTCTGCCGGAGGCATCCGATGGAACAGAAGGTGCGGGCCAGAAAGGGGATAGAAAAATGAGGGAAACGGAAAACCTCCGTCCGGAGGAAATTGAAGCGAGAAGTTTTGAGATTATTGGGGAGCTGCTGGGGGACCGCCCGCCGGATCCTGAGCATGAACATATTATCCGCAGGGTGATCCATACGACGGCGGATTTCGATTATGTGAACAGCCTGTATTTTTCCCCGGAAGCGGGAAACAGGATCCGCCAGGCCCTGAGGGAGGGGGCTTCTGTGGTGACCGATACCCGGATGGCCTTCTCCGGGATCAACAGCAAGGCGCTGGGGGGATATGGCGGTGAGGTGCACTGCTTTATCGGTGAGGAGGATACGGCCCGGGAAGCCAGGAGCCGGGGTGTGACCCGGGCAACAGTTTCCATGGAGATGGCCTGCCGTCTGGAAGGACCTCTGGTATTTGCCATAGGGAATGCTCCCACGGCCCTGATCCGGCTGAAGGAACTGATAGAAGAAGGGCGGATCCGCCCGGCAGGAATCATTGCGGTTCCGGTGGGTTTTGTCAATGTGGTGGAGTCCAAGGAACAGATCCTTTCCCTGGAGGGAATTCCCCTGATTGTGGCCCGGGGCCGCAAGGGGGGCAGCAACGTGGCAGCCGCCATCGTGAACGCCATACTGTACAGCAAAGACTGAGTTCCCATAGAGGAATGCCTGTAATACGCTGCAGAACCGGATCGGGTCTGCGGCTATTTGGCATTCCTGCGGTGCGAAATGCAGGAAATCGGCCGGTTCCTGGAGATTCCATTGTAACTTTGCACAATTGTAAGGGCCAGGTTTCCAGGTTATAATCATAAAAACGAAATAAGTGGTTTACAGGTGCGGGGATATTTCCCCGTGAAAAGGAAAGTCGGGTGCAATTCCCGCGCAATCCCGTTGCTGTGACACGGAGCCGCCTCCCGCGGATCACTGGCCCTACGGGCCGGGAAGATGGGGGCTGCCATGAAGTGAAGCCAGAAGGCCTGCCTGTGGACGTCCAGAATTCTGCGTGGATACAGAAGGTATTTGGACTTCCGGCGGGACGGGTTTCCGCCAGGGGATCGATATCAGAGTGCGGCGCTGAAAAATGCGCCGCTTTTATAATTTTCCGGGAAGAGGAAGAAGGTGTGCCATGAGAGACGGGGAAAGCCTGGTTCCCGCAACAGGATTTATCCTGAGAAACAGCCGGGAAATGCTGGTGCTGGAGGCTGAGCGGCCGGTACGGCAGCTGAATACTTCGGTCTGGAATGGAGGATTCTCTTCCAGCCGGCTGGTGGTCAACTGGCAGGTGCCTTCCGGATATATGGGAGAGGAGCCCCAGGAGGATCTGAGACGGGCCATGGTGGAGCGGGGTCTGGATCCCGGTGAGGCCACCGGCATGATGACCGCGGCCCTGGTGGCTGACGTTTCGGTGTTCCGGGAGGACCTGGGGGATCTCTGGGTGGTGGCTTTGGTGACCGCCGGAACCAGCAATGCCATGTCAGCCGGAGGGCCGGCCCCGCCGGAGTGCTTTGGGGGGCCAGGGACCATCAATACTATTGTGCTTACCGGGGCGGCCCTCCGGGACGAGGCCATGGCCGGGGCAGTGATTACCGCCACGGAAGCCAAGACCATGGCTCTTATGGACCTGGGGATCCGGGATATATACTCCGGCTGGCAGGCCTCCGGCACCTCCACCGATGCTGTGGTGGTGGTATCGGGCAGCGGGGGGGAGTCCCTCCGGTATGCCGGAACGGCTACGGCCCTGGGAGGACTGATTGGCCGCACGGTGCGCCGGGCAGTAACAGAGGCGGTGGGCCGCTATCTGAAGTATAAGGAAGATCATCCTGAGTGAGAAAAGGGGAAAGTTGATGAAAAGAATTGGTTGGGTTGTTTTACTGATTGCAGTGCTGGTGTTTTCCGGATGTACCGGAACGGCTCAGACGGAGGAACCTCCGGCAGAAGCACTTCCGGAGACTCCGGAGCCGGTGGAGGAAGCCTTTACCGTTACGGACTCTCTGGGAAGGACTGTTAGCCTGGATGTGGAACCGCAGCGGATTGTGTCCCTGGCGCCTGCCATCACGGAGATTCTTTTTACCCTGGATTTGGGGGACCGGATTGTCGGGGTCACCGAGTACTGTGATTTTCCGGCTGAAGCGGCGGAAAAACCCAAAGTGGGAGGATTTAAGGATCCCAATATGGAAATGATTCTGGAGCAGCAGCCGGATCTCATCTTTGTGGCTTATGGAGTCCAGGAGGAACTGGTGGACCAGATGGAGGATCTTGGACTGACGGTGTGCGTACTGGACGCCCAGACGGTGCCGGAGGTGGCCGGAAACATCCGGATTGCAGGAACTCTTACCGGAGCCGTGGATGCGGCGGAACGGGTGGCCGGGGACATTGAGACCCGGATGGAGGCAGTGATCCAGGCGGTAAGCGGCCGGACTGCGCCAGGCCGGGGGTCT
>JAXGWN010000221.1:0-3792 GCA_040773285.1 Bacillota bacterium | reverse complement strand
TGCTGACCCTGCGGGGAAAGACCATTGCCCCCTGCAATGGCTGCGGTTACTGCAAAAAAAATAAGACCCACTGCATCATTGATGACGACATGAGGGAACTGTTTGATAAACTCCTGGAGGCAGACGGGTTCCTGATTGCCTCTCCGGTATACGTTCATACGGTGACTCCGCAGCTGATGGCCTTCTTCAGCCGGATGCGGCCCATCCACCATATGTTCCACGATGCGGTGAACGACAAACCCGCCGCGGCCATTGCCGTGGGGGGGACCCGCAACGGAGGCCAGGAGTCTGCCGTCAACACCATCATTCACCTGATGATGACCCGGGGAATGAACATCGTCAGCAATGAGATCGGCGGCTACATCGGAGGCAAGGTATGGTCCCGGGACAAGGCAGGATTTACTCCGGCCGATGATGAGACCGGAATGAATACGGTCATTCCCCTGGCCCTGAAACTGGCCAGAAACGTACGGATCCGCCAGGCCGGTCTGGCCTGGCTGGAGGGACGGCTGGACCGCAGGGAAAACGCCGGGTAAGCCGGGTGCCGGAGTAAGGAGTGTGTCCCATGGCAACAAAAAAACTTTCAGGGGCTTACGTGCGGATCAATTCCCACTATCCCCAGCTGTTACCGACAGAAAAGAAACTGGCAGACTACATTAACCGCAATGCGGAGAAACTGGAGACCCTGTCCATCAGCGAGCTGGCGGATAACGCCGGAGTCAGCAAGGCCACGGTGACCCGGTTCTGCAAGCATCTGGGCTATTCCGGTTTTAAGGATTTCCGGATGTCTGCCATCCGGGACATTCTTAGTGGTAAGGGAGAGGGCCCCCGGAATCCGGATCTGAGAAATACCGATGTGGGGGAACTGATCGTAAGTATCTGTGAGGCGAACTCCAATGCCTGCACCGGAACCGAACTGCTCCTGGATGCGGAAAGTGTCAGTCATGCAGCCGACCTGATAATTGGGGCGGAACGGATTTTTATCTTCGGCGAGGGAGCGGTGGCCCCCCTGGCCCTGGACCTGAACCAGAAAATGCTCCGGCTGGGATATCTCTGCGTCCATACCCTGGACCGGAGGCTGCAGAAGATGCATGCCGCTTTGTGCAACCCCGGGGACGTGGCAGTACTCTTTGATCTGTCCGGCTCCACCAGGAGCACCTGGGAGGTGGCCAGCAGTCTTAAGGAGCGGGGCGTTTCAGCCATTACCATCTGCAATACCATCGGGTCTCCACTCAGCAAAGAGGGAACCATAAACCTGTTCGGCCCGGGCCGGATGAATTCTGACATTACCGGAACCCTGTCCCCGCGGATTGCCCTGCTGTGTGTGGTGGACTGTATCTTCACCGTGATTCTCAACCGCACCATCGGACAGAGACAGGAAGCCTTGGACAGAACCCGCCAGGTGATCCTGGACGACTGGGTATAATTTTCGCTGCAGCCGGTATTGATCCGGCTGCATTTTTTTATTGGCTCAGTAAAATATCAGGTATAATGGGGTCAATACTGAAACGGACCCAAAAAGTCCTGTGGGGTGCCCATAAACACACTGGTGAGGAAGGCGCGGATCACTGTCATATTGTTTGCCGCTCTGGGGATACTGATTTCCCTGGGCAGTATTTATCTGCCTCTGACCCGGCAACTGAACGGGGCCATGACGGAAAACTGGACGCTGCTGGCCCGGACAAAATCCCAGTCGGTGCACTTCTTTCTGGACCGAAGTCTGGAGGCCGCCCAGAGCCTGTCCAGCCGGACCGCCATCCGGGACCTGCTGCAGGATTATTACCGGGGAACTGTGACCTGGGAAGAACTGAAGGAATTTACCGATCCCCGGTATCTGGACGGAGTGGGGGCGCTGGATTCCGTGGTGCTGGCCCGCCGGGTCAGTGGAGGCCGGGTTCTGAGCGAAATGGATACCGGCCGGTTTCCGGGGCTGACCCGTCCGGGATACAGTCTTCCGGATCATCTTTCCTATGGTATTGTGGAGGACCAGGGCTCCAGAATTCTGATGGTTTCCTCCCCGGTCCGGGGAGAGTCCGGAATTCTGGGGCATGATGTGGTCTACTTCGACTGGGAACAGACGGTCCGCAGGCTGGAGGAAGGCTACCTGAGCATCCGGCTGGTACCAAAACAGGAGCGAACCCGGATGGAGCAGTATAAGATATTGCGGGATGACGGGTACTTCAAGGTCCTGGACAGCGGGGAGGAACTGATCTATCTGGAGCCGCTGTCAGGGATGGAACGATATCTGATGATCCGTGCGGACCGGCAGGTCATCTTCCGGCAGATGGAAGGTTTTCTGGTCCGGACGCTGCTTCTGTTCGGACTGGGGGTTCTATGCCTGTTTGTGGTGATGAACCGGATTACGGTCCGGGCCGCCAGGGAACTTCTTTCGGAACTGGAGGCCAGCCGGGAGGATTATAAGGCTCTGGCCAGCCGGGATCCCCTGACCGGGGCGTACTCCCGTATGTATCTGGACCGCTGGCTGACCCGGGAGAACGGCCCTCCGGAAGAGGAAACCACCCGTGCCGTGGCCATGCTGGACATTGACAATTTCAAATACATAAACGATGTTTACGGCCATCAGCAGGGAGACCGCATCCTGGTGGAGACTGTACGGGCCCTGGCCGGTGTTCTGGGGGCCGGAGGATTCGTGGTCCGTTATGGGGGGGACGAACTGCTGGTGATCGGGGAGAACTTAAGTCCCGGGGAGCTGGAGGAAAAGGTGCTGGAAGCCCAGAACCGGATGAACCGGACCACCGGTCTTGCGGAGGAGGTGCGGCTGTCCTATGGAGTGATACCCCTTCAGCAGGAGGACTTCTTTTTGCAGCTGCGGGAGGCGGACCGGAAGATGTACGTTATGAAACGCAGGAGAAAAGGCCTGCCCTGGGAGGAAAACCGTCTCTAGAGAAGCCGGGCTCCATTGCCTGAAGGCCTGGCCCATGATAGAATAAACTGGCTTCTGCCACGGGAGGAATACAACATGTACGATTACACACAACTTCAGGAGGCCCTGATCGATGGAGATGAGGACCTGCTGCTGGAGGAAACGGATGAACTGCTGAACCAGGGGGCCGGTCCGGTGGAACTGATAGCCGAAGGCATGATGCCAGCCATGGAGGAAGTGGGTAACCGCTTCAGCCGCCACGAGATGTATGTGCCGGAGGTGCTGATGTGCGCCAACGCCATGAACCGGGCAGTGGACCGGCTGAGACCCCTGATGGAAGGGATTTCCGTGGAAAGCCGGGGGAAAGTGGCCATCGGCACGGTGAAGGGGGACCTTCACGACATCGGGAAAAACCTGGTGACCATGTTTATGGAGGTCAGTGACTTTGAGGTGCTGGATCTGGGAGTGGACGTGGCACCCGACCGGTTCATCGGGGCGGTCCGCCAGGAGGGGGCCCAGGTGATTGCCATGAGTGCCCTGCTGACCACCACGGTGCCGGTGATGGAGGAGATGATCCGGGTGCTGGAGGCTGAGGGTCTCCGGGACCAGGTGAAGGTGATTGTGGGGGGAGCCCCCATCACCCAGGAGTATGCCGACGGAATCGGGGCAGACGGATACGCCCGGGACGCCGCCGGTGCGGTGAGAATTACTTCAGAACTGTTGAGCCGGGCTTAGGCCCGGTTTTTTTTCGCCGACTTATGAAAGGGTGTAAAGCGTTTTCGAAAATGTCCTGAAAAATCTTTAACATCAGCACCGGAAACCACCGGCGATTTTTAATAAAAGATCTCCTGGGAATAGATGACTTCCTCGAATGGAGGGAGCACCTTCTCCTGGTAATGGTGCTGGGC
>JAXGWN010000220.1:0-3807 GCA_040773285.1 Bacillota bacterium | reverse complement strand
TCTGGCCAGTGTGTTGCTTATTGTTCTGGAAAAGCTTTCCGGACTGGTGCGGCACAGCATAGAGAAGATTACGGTACAGGAAATGCTGGGTGGCCTTCTTGGAATGCTGGTGGGACTGGTTGTGGCCATCCTACTGGGCAATTCGATTTATAAGCTGCCGATCGTGGGACCGTATTTCTATGTTCTGGTGGCCGTTTTTTTTGCCTATCTGGGCTGGACCGTCGGAGTGCGGCGGCGGGAGGAATTCGCCGGGCTGCTTCCCCGGAGCCTTTCCCGTTCCGGCCGGCACCGGCATACGGGGACCGAAGCTGTGGGAAAACTGGTGGACACCAGCGTCATTATTGACGGGCGGATTGCCGATATCTGGAAATGCGGATTTATTGAAGGGGACCTGGTGGTTCCGGGCTTCGTTCTGGAAGAGCTTCAGAAAATTGCCGATTCCTCCGATTCTCTGAAAAGGAACAGGGGGAGACGGGGACTCGATATTCTTGGGAAAATGCAGAAAGAGCCTGGGGTGACCGTCCGGGTGGAGGAAAAGGATTACGATGATCTTTCCGAAGTGGATGCCAAACTGGTCCGGATGGCCCAGGAGAAGGGCATGTCTATCCTGACCAACGATTTTAACCTCAATAAGGTTGCCCAGCTGCAGGGGATCCGGGTGCTGAACATCAATGATCTGGCCAATGCGGTGAAACCGGTGGTTCTGCCCGGCGAGGAGTTTCGGGTAACGGTATTGAAGGAAGGCAAGGAGGCCAGCCAGGGGATCGGATATCTGGACGATGGAACCATGGTGGTGGTGGAGGGCGGACGCCGCCTGGTGGGGGAAACCATTGGTGTGGTGGTCACCAGCATTCTGCAGACCTCAGCCGGCAGGATGATTTTTGCCCGGCCGGCCAACTGACCGCGAAGAGGTGGATGCCTTGAATACAGCAGCACTGATTGTGGCGGCCGGTCGTGGAAGCCGGATGGGGGCCACAACCGCCAAACAGTATCTGAAAGTCCGGGGAAAAGTCCTTTTGGAGTATTCCCTGGACTTCTTTGAAGAGTACCCGGGTATCGGAGCCATGGTTCTGGTTCTTCCCCCAGAGGACGTGGAGCCGCTGGGACAGGAATACCGGAAGAGGTATCCGAAACTGCTGACCGTGGTGCCAGGAGGTTCTGAACGGCAATCCTCTGTATTGGCCGGCCTGCGGGCAGTGCCCCGGGGCTTTCAGAGAGTGGCGGTTCATGACGGTGTCCGGCCAGTGCTGGACACCGGCCTGTTGGACCGCCTTCTGGGAACGGATCCGGAAGTACCCGCGGTGATTCCTGTTATTCCGGTGGTGGACAGCCTGAAGGAAGTGGACGGAGATGGTGTGGTCCGTTATCTGCCGGACCGCAGCATGATCCGGCGGGCACAGACTCCACAGGTTTTCAGCAGAGCCCAGCTGCTGGAAATACTGGAGGAGCAAGATCCGGGGAAGACCTACACCGACGAATCCTCCCTTTATACCCTGAGGGGTCTGCCGGTGCTGACGGTTCCCGGAGAGGAAACCAATATCAAGGTGACCACGCCGCTGGATCTCAGACTGGCGTCACTGTTTCTGGAGGACAGGCCATGAGAATCGGGATCGGGTACGATGTGCATGCGCTGACAAAAAATCGCGAACTGGTTCTCGGGGGCGTAAAAATCCCCTGGGACAGAGGTCTTGCGGGACATTCCGATGCGGACGTGCTGACTCATGCGGTTATGGATGCCCTCCTGGGAGCAGCAGCACTTGGGGATATCGGAAAGCATTTCCCGGACACGGATGAACGGTTCCGGAACATTTCGAGCCTTCTCCTGCTGGAGGAGGTAGGGGAGATAATTCGACGGGCCGGTTATATGGTAGGAAATATTGATGCGGTGGTTGCCGCCCAGGAACCCCGGCTGGCTCCCTACATACCACAGATGGCCAGCAATCTTGCCGGGTGCCTGGGAGTGGGCATCCACGATGTCAGCGTGAAGGCCACCACCACAGAGAAACTGGGGTTCATTGGGAGATGCCAGGGGATCAGTGCCCAGGCGGTCGCTCTGCTGCTGAAACTGTGATAAAATTAACTGATATAACCGTCCGGCCCTGCCGGACAGGCTAGCTGGAGGATGGAACATTGAGTGATATCAGACTGAGATTTGCGCCAAGTCCGACCGGCCCCCTCCATATTGGGGGGGCCCGTTCGGCTCTTTTCAATTATCTGTATGCCCGCCGTCATGGGGGAAAATTCATTCTGAGGATCGAGGATACCGATCTGGAGCGCTCCAGCCGGGAATCCGAGGAGAACATCAAGGAGTCCCTGCTATGGCTGGGTATTGACTGGGACGAGGGAATCGACCGGGGAGGAGACCACGGTCCCTACCGGCAGACTGAGAGGCTGGATCTGTACAACCGGTACGTTCAGCAGCTGATGGATAGCGGGGACGCCTACCGCTGCTACTGCTCTCCGGAGGAACTGGAGACGTTGCGGGAAGAACAGAAGGCCCGCTCCGAGATGCCCCGCTATGATGGGCGCTGCCGTCATCTGACCCCCGAGCAGGAGGAGGCCTACCGGCAGGAAGGTCGCCAGGCGGTGATCCGCTTCCGGGTTCCGGAGGGACGCACTCTGGAGGTGGATGATCTGGTCCGGGGGCAGGTCAGTTTTGAATCCGACGGGATCGGAGACTTCGTGATTGTGAAGTCTGATGGCATACCCACATACAATTTCGCTGTGGTGATTGATGATCACACCATGGAGATCAGCCATGTGATACGGGGGGAGGAACATCTGTCCAACACGCCCCGCCAGCTGATGATCTATGATGCACTGGGGCTTCCCAGACCCGAATTTGCCCATGTATCCCTGATCCTCGGTAAGGACCGCAGCAAAATGAGCAAGAGGCATGGTTCCACATCTGTGGTGAACTATGTGGAGGCCGGATTCCTGCCGGAGGGACTGGTAAACTTCCTGGCCCTGCTGGGCTGGTCCCCGGAAGGAGAGGAGGAACTCTTTTCCGTGGAGGAACTCTCTTCCATGTTTGATCTGGACCGGGTGGCCAAAAATCCGGCAGTGTTCGATATGGACAAACTGAAGTGGATCAATCATCAGCATATTCAGAGACGGGATCTGGAGGAACTGACCCGGCTGGCCATACCGTTTCTGGTCCGGGCCGGATATCTTTCCGGAGAGGAAGCTGGTGAAAGACTTTCCTGGCTGATGGGAATGATGGGAATCGTTCGCAGCGGGCTGGACTGTCTGGAAGAGGTGGCAGAGCGGGCGGAACTGTTTTTCCGCAGCCGTCCCCTGGAGGATCCGGAGGCAAAGGCCCTGCTGAAAGAAGACTATATTCCCGGGATGCTGAGCGCTTTTGTAAGTGCGCTGGCAGATTTGGAGATTCTGGATCCGGATGGGGTGAAGGCAGCCTTTAAGGCTACCATGAAGAAGTTGGACCTCAAGGGAAAACAGGTATTTATGCCGGTTCGGGTAGCCGTTACCGGGGTGATGAGCGGGCCGGAGATGCATGAACTGATTCCGGTGATCGGCCTGGAGGGAGTACGGGAAAGAATCCGGCTCAATACCGGTCTGGAAATGGAGTGAGAGTATGATCAGAGTCTACAATACCATGGAACGCAACAAGGTGGATTTCCAGCCGGTCCGGGAGGGACAGGTTTCCATGTATGTCTGCGGACCCACCACCTACAATTTCATTCATATTGGGAATGCCCGGCCTATGGTGGTCTTTGATGCTATCCGCAAATATCTGGGCTACCGGGGCTACCAGGTGACCTACATCCAGAATTTCACGGATATTGA
>JAXGWN010000219.1:0-3813 GCA_040773285.1 Bacillota bacterium | reverse complement strand
TTCCGCCTCCGCTATCTGTATACCATGTTCGGCGGAATGCTGGCCGGTGTGGGGGGAGCCTATCTTTCCCTGGCCTCGGCCCCCAGCTGGGTTGAGAACATGTCCGGAGGCCGGGGCTGGATCGCCATCGCCCTGGTGATCTTCGCCGTCTGGAACCCTATCTGTTCGGAGGAGTGGAAGCCCTGGGCTACCGGCTGCAGGCCATCGGGGTGTCCGTATCCCCGTTCATCCTTAACATGATGCCCTATCTGCTGACCATCCTGGTGCTGATTCTCGTGACCATCAGCTCGGCCCACAAGCATATCGGGGAGCCGGAGGCGCTGGGAAAAGCCTACGACCGGGAAGAGCGCTGAAACAAAAAATGTGCTGTCATTTCGACAGCACATTTTTTATCGGCTTCAGTCCCGGGGATTTTCCTTCACCCGGCTCAGGGCCTGCATGACCGCCCGGGTCACATCCGCCTGGAACTGGATGGAAAGTTCGTCCACTTTGGAAAAAACCTCCCCCTTTTCGGTGACGATATACCGGGGAGGCAGGCTGTTCAGGGCCAGAGCCTCGATATCCGCCAGATCCTTTTCGCTGAAGGTGTGTCCCTCTTCCTTTTCGGTGATTTTCCGGACTGCATCCTCAACCACGTACTCCATAAAATTGCGAACCCGCATGTTTGACCTCCTCGGTTTCCCCGCAGGGTGATGAACCTATCATAGAAGATTTTTTTCCGGAAATCAATGACTGCACCGGGTTTGCCCATTGGCCGGCAGGCTGGTAAAATAAATCCAGCGGAGGAAGCACGGAAGTTAAGAACCTGTGACCGGTCTGCCGGAATCCCGGCAGAATTGCAGGATATCTGAAAAATTTGTCTGCGGATACTGAAGGCCCCGGGGCCGGTTCCGCCAGGGAGGACTGAAAATGCGCTGCCTTATTTTAAATGCCGGACGTTATTCTCTGAAATACCTGCTGACGGATCTTCCGGAGGGCCGGGAACTGTCTGCCGGAGAGATCAGCCGGGTGGGACAGAAGGATTCCTGCCTTTCCTGTCAGGTCTGCGGACATTTCACTGAGCGGACTCTTCCGGCGTCCAGTCACCAGGATGCGGTGGATATTGTGGCCTCCCAGCTGGAGGAATTCCGGAAGGAAACCGGCGAACCGGATCTTCTGATATTCCGGCTCCCCATGGCGGCCTCCGGAAAGGACCGGGTAATTCCCCTGGATGTGTCTGTGGCCGCCAGTCTGGAACAGGAACTGTTTCCCCCAGGTCCCTACGGAGCCATTGCCTCAGAGGTGATCTCAAGGGCCCTGGAACTCTGGCCCGGAATCCCTGCCCGGGGTGTCTATGACAACGGTTTCTTTCAGGATATGCCTCCGGTGGCATACACCTATGCGTTGCCCCTGGAACTGTGTCAGCGTCACGGAATCCGGAAATATGGTTTTCACGGACTCTCCCACCAGGGAGTGCTGG
Source organism: Bacillota bacterium (assembly GCA_040773285.1). GTDB lineage: Bacteria > Bacillota > TC1 > TC1 > UBA5767 > JAXGWN01. The sequence goes on along the minus strand of JAXGWN010000219.1, from coordinate 2,354 downwards.
AGGAGGCCGGACGGATTCTCGACAGGAATACCGGAAACATGCGGATCATCAGTTGCCATCTGGGCTGCAGTTCCAGCGTGGCGGCCATATACGGAAACCGGGGTATGGACTGCAGCATGGGATTTTCCCCTCTGTCCGGCATCCCTTCCCTGAATCGCTGCGGGGATATCGATCCGGCCCTGCTTCCCTGGCTCATGGACGAAAAACAGATGCCCCTTCCGGACCTGGTCCATATGCTGAGCGAAGAAAGTGGCCTGATGGGGCTGGCCGGACCGGGCAGGGACATCGGAGAGGTGCTTCAGGCGGCCGGAGAAGGCTCCCAGCGGGCCAACCTGTCGGTGAAGCTGATGGGGTACCGGATACGTCACTACATTGGACAGTTTGCCGCGGTGCTGGGGGGAATCGATCTTCTCATTTTCACCGGAGGGCTGGGAACCGGATCGGCCCGGATCCGGCAGGAGGCCTGCCGGAATCTGGACTTTCTGGGAATCCGGCAGGATCCGGAGAAAAACAGCGCACTGAAGGGAAATGGAGACATCGCCAGGGAGGATGCACCGGTACGGATTCTGGTGCTCCGGTCCAGTGAGGAAATGCAGGCCGCTCTGGCGGTCCTGAGGGATAACCCGCCGGAGGGTTCTGACATTCCGGATGAAAGAGGTGTATCATGAGCAGAAAAAAATGGTTTTTTCTGGGCCTGTCCCTGATCCTGCTGGCCGCCACCTGGGTGGATTCCGACCTGGGGATGCAAAGCAGGAGTCTGTAACAGGAGGCGGCCGCCCTGAGGGAGGCCAATGCCGGCCTGGAGGTTCTTCTGCAGGAGGCGGCGGACCGGGAGGCGGAGCTGGCCGCAGACAACCGCCGGCTGGCCAATGACAGGGCCCGGCTGGAAGAGGAAGTGGAGAACCTGAAACAGAAGTATATGCCCCTTTACTCTTCGGCAGCGGATGCCACGGTCCGCTTCGTCCGGGAGGATACGGTCCTTCGTTTTCTGCCGGGACAGGCGGAAGTGGAAATCCGTAAGGTGCCGGCCGGCACCCTGGTCCAGGTGATTCAGAAGACGATCAATATGGAGACCAATGAGACCTGGCTGTATGTGGAGGTTCCGGTGTTTGATACCCCCCAGGACAACCGGGGATATATTCCGGTGGAGCCCACCGTGTATTTCACGCCGGATCTGGAGCGGCAGGTGATCAGTCCGGTGACCGTGCCGGCTGGCAGCACCATCTATTCGGCGGAGCCGGGGCAGGAAAGCCGGGAACTGGAAACACCGGTCCAGGATCAGCGGGTTATGATTGAAGGCCGCCGGCAGGATAAGGTGCTGTGCACCGCCGCCGGAGGCACCACCTTCCTGACCGCGCCGGATAATATTGTGTATCCGGTTTCCCCCCTGAGGAGGCCGGAAAATGAGTGAAGCCGGCCGGCTTTGCCGGCTGGAGGAAGAAAACCGCCGGCTCTGCCAGGAGAAGGAACTTCTGGAAGGGCATCTGGAGCTGTACCGCCAGGCGGTGGCCAGCATGCATGGCATGGTCTGGGAAAAACGGGTGGATGTCCGGGGGGAGGGAATCCTGGAGCCCATCTGCCTCCGTGATACCCCCAGACTCTGGCCGGCGGATATGCCGTTTCTGGACCGGGTCCATCCGGAGGACCGGCCTTTACTGGAAGAAAGAAACGGGGAACTGCTCCGGGGAATCCGGGACCACTCCCTTTTGGATTTCCGGGTGGACGTGGAAGGGGGGATCCGCCACGTCCGGGAGGAGGTCCGGGCGGTGCCTCTGGAGGAGGGGGTGCTTCTCCGGGGATTTACCTGGGATCTGACCGATCTGCGCCGGCTGGAAAAGGAATACCGTATGGAGAAGGATTTTCTCAATGCGGTGCTGGCCGGTGTTCCCATGATCGTCTCCCTGGCGGATATGGAAGGCCGGATTCTCTATATGAATGAGGCGGGTCTTTCCGCTTACGGATACAGCCCGGAGGAAGCCGGTCTGGTGCTGGGGAGACCCTACTGGGAGATCATGGCACCGGATGAGAAAATAGGGATCCATTACCAGCGCCTGGTGGCCGACATGGCCCTGGGGATTCTGCCGGAACCGGGCTGCCAGGTGCTGCACAGGACCCGGGACGGAAAGCCCCTTCATTTGCGCTGGTATAACAGCCTGATCAAAAATCCTGAGGAGGAAACTGTGCTGGTCAGCATGGGCACCGATGTGGGAAAACTGGTGGAGCAGCAGCAGAAGCTGAAGCAGAACGAGGAGCGGTACCGGCTGGCCCTGGAGGGAAATGAAGACTCCGTGGTGGACTACCGGATGGATGAGGATGAGGCGGTGCTGTCGGAAAACTGGACCCGGAGGTTTCTT
>JAXGWN010000218.1:0-3842 GCA_040773285.1 Bacillota bacterium | reverse complement strand
TTGATGGCCGTGATGATCTGTCTGGTGACACACAGTTCCGCAAAGGCGCGGAAACTGGCCAGTTTCTCGTAACGGAAGTCCCGGATGGCCTTATAAAGCCCGATCATACCCTCCTGGACAATATCTTCCCTGTCTGCGCCAATCAGAAAATAAGCCCTGGCCTTCACCCGGACAAAATTGCGGTACCGGTTGATAAGGAATTCCTGGGCATCGTCATCGCCGTCCTGCGACTTCACCACCAGCTCTTCATCGGTAAGCAAGATATATTCTTCTGTTTCCCGTGGCATTTCCATATCCATAGCCCTACCCCCAAAGCCGGCCCGGTCCACTGAGGCGCGGAAGTTATTATAGCCGATGGCGCCGGATTATTCAAGGCAGCCCCCGGTTAACTTTTGCGTTTGCGGTCCAGAATCTCCCGGATCCGGCCATCCAGCCGTCCATCCAGGTAGTTCAGCTGGCCGGATGCATCGCGGTAATGGCCGGTTTCCCGGCTCTTGCTGTGCCGCACCAGCGCAGCAAACTCCCGGGAACTGATCCTGACAGCCCCGGAGCCGAACACACTTTTCTGTTCCTCATAGTCCGATGTTACCACTGATACCCGGAACCGGCCTGCAAGATCTGCGGCCAGACTTTCGATAAAGGAATCAGCGGTCTGGCTCTCCGGTGTGAAAACCACTTCAGTCTGACCCCTCAGAACAGTCTCCGCCCGGCCAGTTCCCCGGCCGTCAAACACCAGAATCACCCGCACACCCTGAAAGGCTCCATAATTGTCCAGGAGATGAATCATTCTTTCCCTGGCTGCCTCCAGACTGATATCGGCAAAGGGGGCCATTTCTTCCCAGGCATTCAGGAGATTATACCCATCCACAATCAGAATTTCCTCCATGGGCTACGGCCTCCCCGCCTTCTGTCTGGCAATTTCATAAAGAACAATGGCAGCTGCAGCCGAGGCATTCAGGGAACTGATCCTGCCGGTCATGGGAATGCGCACCACCAAGTCGCAGTGCTTCAGGGTCAGGGGACTGATTCCCTTTCCCTCGCTTCCTATCACCAGCGCCAGGGCACCGTTCAGGGACCGGCATTGCGTGATGTCGTCTCCGGTGGCATCCGTACCCACCACCCAGAGACCCTCTTCTTTCAGCGCATCCATGGTCTGGACAAGATTTCCCACCCTGGCTACCGGCAGATGAAACGCCGCTCCGGCGGAACTTTTGGCCACCGTGGCATTTACCGCCGCCGCCCTTTTTTTGGGAATCACAAGACCATGGGCACCCAGAGCTTCAGCCGAACGGATAATGGCCCCAAGATTGTGGGGATCCTCAATATGGTCGCATAACACCACCAGGGGCGCCTCCCCTCGTTCCCTGGCCAGATTCAGCATATCCTCTACTTCTCCATAAGAAAAGGGAGCCGGTTCCGCCACCACCCCCTGATGGCTTTCTGTACCGGCCCTGCGGGTCAGCGCCTCCCGGCTAACATACTCCACCGGTATCCGTCTGGCTCTGGCCATGGCTTCGATGTCCCGGTTGTTCCGGGAACCCTTTTCCTGACCCAGCAGCCAGATCCGGTTTATGCTGGTCTCACCGGCCAGCAGTTCCAGAACCGGGTTTCGCCCGTGTATCAGTTCACTCATGGATCTCCTCCAGAGGCACAAACAGTTCGTCACTGAGAATCACCCGGGCCTCATACTCAGCGGGAAACTCCCGGTCGTAATCCAGATCCCCAAAGAGTTCCGGAAATCGTGAGGCAAACAGGCGAAGCAGGGGGATACTGATCTCCCTGGCCTGGGGATGGGCCGTGCGGTGGCAGCGCAGCTCAAAAAAATGGCGCCACTGCCGCATATTGAATGTCACAGCGATTTCAGTTTTCAGGGAATTGGGCAGGACACTTCTGGCCTCCTGCGGGGATGCTCCGGCATCCAGCAGTTCGAAATAGGCCTTCTCCGCCTCACGGCAGCCCCTTTCCCACAGTTCATAACGGTCGGAGCCCCGGAAAAATACCGGTTCAATCACTGAGATCTCCCGTCCGAAACGGTCCTGGCTGTAATTGCAGTATCTGGTAGACTCCTGGGAAAAGCTGCCGATTCTGTGGCGGACCACCTCATGGGTTACTCCCCGGTCAGTTATTATAAGGACGGTAATCTTTTCGTGTTCAATCACGGATGCGTGGCCCCGCTTCAGCAAAGACCCGACAAATCCCCCGGATTCCCCATCCATTTTGTCCTCCGATTTATAGCAGATCCGGGCATACCGTTCCAGCCGTTTCATTACAGCCGGATCCAGCTGTCCCTCCGGGACGTACACCCGGGCCTTCTCAATCCTCATGGGTCAGATCCCCCTTTTCCACTGTTTCAAACAGGATGGCGGCAAACTCCTCCACCCGTGTCTTCTGCCCGGTTATGTGCAGGTACCCCAGAAGAGCCTCAAAGCCTGTAGCCACCCTATACTCTGTCATATCCGCATTTTTGCGGACGTGTCCACTTTTGGCATTTCTTCCCCGGCGGAACATCTCATCCTCCTCCGGGGTCAGCAGAGGTTCTACGGCCCGCATGGCCCGGGCCTGGGCCGTGGCCCGGACGAATCCGACTCCCCGCCGGTGTACCTGCTGCATCCGGTAACAGCCTTCCTGCAGCAGTTTCTCCCGCACCAGAAGTTCCAGCACCGCATCCCCCATCCAGGCCAGCATCAGAGGAGGCAGCTGTCTGGCTTCAAAAGGCGTGTACTGCCGCATCTACTGCACCTTCCAGCGGGGTCCTTCCGGGGTATCCTCCAGGAGAATCCCCGCCTCCTTGAGACGGTCCCGGATCCGGTCGGCCAGCGGCCAGTTTTTCTCGGACCGGGCTGTCGTCCGGATCTCGATGATCAGTTCCATTAGACGGGCGGTCAGGGCGGAATCCTCCGCCAACGCAGGTGAATCCTCCTGAACGATCCCCAGAATGTCAATGGCAAAATCCTTCAGAACTTTCCGGGCCAGCAGCAGTTCCTTCTCACTCATACCCCTGGTAAGGGCGCTGTTGATCTCCCGGGAGAAGGCAAACAGTTCCGCAACTGCCAGAGCAGTATTGAAATCATCATCCATGGCCTCCTCAATCCGGTTGCGGGTATCCCTGGCCATCTGGGCCAGGGACTCTTCCTCTCCTGCAGGAACGGCTTCCTGCAGACGGTTCCAGGTGTTCTGCAGCCGGGCCAGGGCTTTGGCATCCTCCGCCAGTTTGGTATCGCTGAAGTCCAGCGGACTGCGGTAATGGGTGGACAGCAGGAAAAACCGGATCACCGGTCCCGGGAATTTTTCCAGAACCTCCCGGACCAGGAAGAAGTTCCCCAGAGACTTGCTCATCTTTTCCTCGTTTACCGTGATGAATCCGTTGTGGAGCCAGTATTTGGCAAACATTTCCCCGGTATAGCATTCCGACTGGGCGATCTCATTTTCATGGTGAGGGAAAATCAGATCGAATCCACCGCCATGGATATCAAAGGTGGGGCCCATGTATTTCATGCTCATGGCCGAGCATTCAATATGCCAGCCTGGTCTTCCCTGTCCCCAGGGGCTTTCCCAGGACGGCCCCCCAGGCTTGGCTTTTTTCCAGAGAGCAAAATCCAGGGGATCTTTCTTTTTTTCATCCACCTGGACACGGGCACCTGATTTCAGATCATCCAGATCCCGGCCGGAAAGCTTTCCGTACTCCCCGAAACTGCGGACATCGAAATAGACGTCCCCTTCCAGTTCGTAGGCATGCCCCTTTTCCACCAGGGTTTTCACCATAAGGATGATCTCATCCATATTCTCGCTGACCCGGGGATGAATATCCGCCGGCTTCACCCCCAGGGCCAGTGCATCCTTTT
>JAXGWN010000217.1:0-3857 GCA_040773285.1 Bacillota bacterium | reverse complement strand
TTTCAAAGGAATCCTAGAACTTAGATTGAAAATGACGCATATAAGATACCGAAAGAACAAGAATCCCGAGTTGAAGAACCAACAAACAAACTGCAGGCTCCGGCAAAGAGGACGGTTGCCTACATTTACTTGACACCAACGACCTATAGGGGCATTCTTGACTTTCCTGTGGGGTATGATATAATTCTATCCGTTAATATATCAAGAGGCGATGAGGGAGACTGTGCCAGGGAACAGGTCTGATCAGCGAGTCCGGGAGGGTGAAAGCCGGACACAGACCCCGAAGCATGCATCACTCCGGAGCCGGTTTCTGAAATAGCAGTAGGAAAACCCGTTGGTTACGTTACAGCCATGCATAACACTCAAGGGTGGTATAGCGGGATTCATCTCGTCCTTTAGGGCGGGTTTTTTTTATTCTCTGCAGCTGACTGCAGACAGAAACAGAAATGGAAGGAGAAATCCAATGGAATACGATAAGACCCTGAATCTTCCGGTTACGGATTTTCCCATGCGGGCAAATCTGCCCCAGCGGGAGCCGGAGGTGCTGGCATGGTGGGAACAGGAGGACATCTACCGGAAGGTGCAGGACAAGAATGCCGGGCGTCCGAAGTTTATTCTGCACGATGGTCCTCCCTACGCCAATGGCGACATTCATCTGGGGACCACCCTCAACAAAATACTTAAGGATATCATTGTCAAGTACAAATCCATGAACGGATTTGATGCCCCCTATGTCCCCGGATGGGATACCCACGGTCTTCCCATTGAACAGCAGGTGACCAAGACCATGGGGATCAACCGTCACGAGGTGGACCTGGTGGAGTTCCGGAATTACTGTGCCGACTACGCCAGAAAATTTGTTGGGATTCAGCGGGATTCCTTCAAACGTCTGGGGGTCCGGGGGGACTGGGAAAACCCTTACCTGACCCTGGAAAAGAGTTATGAGGCTGCCCAGGTGAAAGTCTTCGGGGATATGGCGGAAAAGGGCTATATCTATAAGGGCCTGAAGCCGGTATACTGGTGCGCCAGCTGTGAAACCGCCCTGGCAGAGGCAGAAGTGGAGTACAAGGACAAAAAGTCCCCTTCCATCTATGTAAAATTTCCCGTTGTGGACGGAAAAGGGATCCTGCCGGAGGACAACACATATATTGTGATCTGGACCACCACCCCCTGGACACTGCCCGCCAACGTGGCCATTTCCCTGCATCCGGATTTTGAATATGAACTGATCGGATTTGGAGAGGAAAAATACATTCTGGCCAAGGAACTGAAGCAGGCGGTGATTTCGGACATCGGACTGCCGGCCGGAGAGGTTCTGGCCAGCTACAAGGGAAAGGATCTGGAGTACGTGATGGCCAGAAACCCCCTGATGAACCGGGACTCCCTGGTGATCGTGGGAGATCATGTGACTCTGGAAGCCGGTACCGGGTGCGTTCATACGGCTCCTGGTCATGGAACCGAAGACTATGAGGTCTGCTCGAAATACGAGGGTCTTCCGGTGATTTCCCCTCTGGACCACCGGGGAGTTTTCACCCGGGAGGGGGAACAGTTTGAGGGAATGACCACCGATGAGGCCAATAAGGCTGTCACGGTTGAACTGGATGAGAAAAAAGCTCTGCTGAAACTGAGTTTCATTCAGCACCAGTTTCCCCATTGCTGGCGCTGCAAGTCCTCCCTGATGTACCGGGCCACGGAACAGTGGTTTGCCTCCATCCGGGGTTTCCGCAAAAGAGCTCTGGAGGCCATCGATAACGAAGTGAACTGGATTCCTGCCTGGGGCAGGGAGAGGATTCATAACATGGTGGCGGAGCGGTCCGACTGGTGTATTTCCCGGCAGAGAGTCTGGGGGGTTCCGATCCCCATCTTCTACTGTGAGGACTGCGGAGAGGCCATCCTGGACCGGGAAGTGATCCGCCATGTGGAAGGGCTTTTTGCGGAGCATGGATCCAGCATCTGGTTTGCCTCTGAAGCAGATGATCTGGTGCCCCAGGGCCTGGCCTGTCCGTCCTGTGAAGGGAAACATTTCCGTAAGGAAACCGATATCATGGACGTCTGGTTCGATTCCGGATCCAGCCATGAGGCGGTCCTGATGACCCGCCCTGAACTGTCCCGCCCGGCGGATCTGTACCTGGAGGGAAGCGACCAGCACAGGGGCTGGTTTAACTCTTCCCTGTCCACAGCCATTGCCACAACCGGAAACGCTCCGTACCGGGCTGTTCTGACCCATGGCTATGTGGTGGACGGAAAAGGAAGAAAGATGTCCAAGTCACTGGGAAACGGGGTGGATCCCAAGGATGTGATCCGCCAGATGGGTGCGGACATCATACGTCTGTGGGCAGCTTCCGCAGACTACAAAAAGGATATTTCCGCGTCTGATGAGATTTTCAAGCAGATGACCGAAACCTACCGGAAAATCCGGAATACGGTGCGGTTTGCCCTGGGAAACCTCAGTGATTTCGATCCGGAGAAAGATTCTGTTTCCTACGGGGACCTTCAGGATATTGACCGGTATGCCCTGCTGAGACTGAACCGGCTCATCCGCCGGATGACCGGTGCCTACGACCGGTACGACTTCTATCTGGCTCTGCAGAGTATCCACAACTATTGTGTGCTGGACCTCAGTGCCCTGTATATGGACATCATTAAGGACCGGATGTATGCTTCGGCTCCCGGAGATGCCGGCCGGAGAGCAGCACAGACCGTCCTGTACCGGATTGTAAGAACCATCAATGTGATGCTGACCCCTCTGCTGGCCTTTACCAGTGAGGAGATCTGGCGTTTCATTCCCAAAAATTCCGGGGATCCGGACAGTGTGCAACTTTGCGACTGGCCGTCACCGGAGGAAAAATGGGATGATCCGGTTCTGGAGGCACGGTTTGAAAAAATGATGGAACTCCGGGATCAGGTGAACCGGGTTCTGGAGGGAGCCCGGAATGCAAAGACCATAGGGAACTCCCTGGAGGCCAGGGTGATTCTGTATGGGGATGGGGAAAAGCGGGAGTTTCTGGAGTCCCTGCAGGAACAGTGGGCTACCTGGCTGATCGTGTCCCAGGTGGAACTGGCCGGTCTGGATCAGGCGCCGGCGGATCTGGAGTGGGCCTCAGATCAGAAGGATCTGAAGATCCGGGTGGAAACCGCCCGGGGAACCAAATGTGAGCGCTGCTGGATCTATTCCGAAGAAACCGGAAACGATCCGGTGCACCCCACTCTGTGCCCCCGGTGTGCTGCCGTGGTTGCCCGGCTGTAACGGATACGAGGAGAGAGACCATGAAGCATGAAATGAAGGTTCTGCTGGGAGTTTCCAACCGCCATGTGCATCTGAGCCGCGAGGATATGAACATACTTTTCGGTCCGGGAAGTGAACTGACCAACATCCGGGATCTGGTGCAGCCTGGGCAATACGCCTGCGCGGAACTGGTAACCCTGGTGGGACCCAAAGGAAGTCTTGAGAAAGTACGGGTTCTGGGACCCCTCCGGAAACAGACCCAGGCGGAGGTATCCGTTACGGATACCTATAAACTGGGGGTGCCTGCTGTGGTACGGGATTCCGGCCTGCTGGGGGATACCCCCGGCGTGGTAATTGTCGGCCCCAGAGGAGCGGTGATCAAGCAGGAAGGGGTTATTGTGGCCTCCCGGCATCTTCACCTGTCCACCGCTGAGGCGGAGGAATTCAGCGTGAAGGATGGCGATTACGTTTCCATTGTGGTGGAGGAGGGTGACCGCCCGGTGACCTTCGGGAACGTTCTGGTACGGGTCAGTGACCAGTACAGTGCGGAAACCCATCTGGATCTGGATGAGGCCAATGCAGCTTTCCTGAGAAGCGGCATGATGGTAACCATCCGAAAATAGAAAAAATG
>JAXGWN010000216.1:0-3883 GCA_040773285.1 Bacillota bacterium | reverse complement strand
TCAATGCTCTGGTAACGCTCAGAATACAGTCCCATGCCCACGGCGAAAATATAGGGCTCCGCCATTACCAGGTCCCCATCGTTGGAGGCGTTGAAATTCTCCATAAAGGGTCTGTGGACCACCATGACTCCGTCCACACTGCCATCATTGGCGGCCACCAGAGTATTGACATTGTTATCGAACAGCTGGTAGGTCAGGTTGTATCCTTTTTCCGCCATCACCGGGACAGCGGCAGCCACCAGATCCTGAGTGGTCTCAGCGCAGGCAATGGTGATGTCGGTCTTACTGGCGGGCTCCTCTCCGGAAGAGGCACCGCCTCCCTGGGCCCCACAACCGGAAACGACAAATCCCAGCAGCAACAGAATGCTCAGTACCGAAAAAACTTTTCTCTTCATTTTTTTGCTCCTTTGTTTTTAAGTCTTCTATACAGCAGTTCTCCTCCGGTCTGGATCACCAGAACCATGACAAAGAGAATCAGCACAATGGCATACATCATCACATCATCGAAACGCTGGTACCCATAGGTAAGGGCAACGGCCCCCAGTCCTCCGGCTCCCACTGCACCGGCCAGGGTTGTGCTGGCCAGAAACAGAATGGCCGTGGTGGTCAGCCCCGATACTATGGAGGGCAGGGCCTCCGGCAGGAGAACCCTCCAGAGAATCTGGCCGTTTCCGGCACCGAAGGAACGGGCCGCCAGAATCACGTTATGGTCCACCTCCAACAGGCTGGTTTCCATGTACCGGGCGATCACCGGGAAGGCCGCCAGGGTCAGAGGCACAATTGCCGCCTTCTCCCCAATAGAAGTTCCCACCAGCGCGCGGGTCACCGGGGACATGGCCACAATCAGGATGATCACCGGGAACGAGCGGATCATATTAACCGAAAAACCCAGTATCCGGTACAGCCTGGGCCGGGGATGCAGTCCGAAGGGAGAGGTCACCACCAGGACAACCGCTGTCAGGGAACCAAGAATCAGCCCGAACAGCATGGAAAAAAACAGCATACGGACGGTGGCCCCCACTGCAGGCAGAATCACTCCGGGCAGGTATTCGAAAAGCCTGGTATCTGTCAGGTCAAAATACATCGGATGTCTCCCCCTTCCCGGCCGTAACAGCCTCGCCGCAGGCGAGTCCCATCGCCCGGGCTGCTGTCAGGAAAGGTTGCAGCTGCACCTCCGGCACCGACAGATACAGGCTTCCAAAACTCTGCCGCCGGAATTTTCCGATATCCGCGGAAACCACCGAAAAGGGGATTCCGGTTTCCCGGGTCAGGCGGTACAGCACCGGTTCATGGAGATTCTCATGGCGGATCTGAATGCGGACCGTTGCGTATCCGGGGCTCTGCGGCAACTCCCGTTCTCCGGTCAGCTCCGTCAGTGCCGGAGGCCTGCCCAGAAAAATATCCTCCACAGGACCTTCTGCAGCAACTCTCCCTCCGGTTACTATGGCCATCCGGTCACAGATATGCCGGACCACGTCCATTTCATGGGTAACAATCACAATGGTAATGCCCAGTTCCCGGTTTATGTCCTCCAGAAGATCCAGAATGGACCGGGTAATGGCCGGGTCCAGGGACGACGTAGCCTCATCACACAAAAGGATCTCCGGATTCAGGGTCAGGGCCCGGGCAATGGCCACCCTTTGTTTCTGACCTCCGGACAGTTCTGCAGGGTAGGCTTCCGTTTTCTCCCCGAGTCCCACCAGGTTCAGCAGCTCAAGGGCCCGGCTCCGCATTGCCTCCGGGGGATATTTCCAGCAGCGCATGGGAAGCATCACGTTTTCCAGGACACTCTTGCGGTTCAGCAGGGCGAAATTCTGAAAAATCATCCCGATGCTCTTCCGGAACTGCCGTTTCTCCTGGCCTTTCAGCCGGAAAATGTCGGTACCCTTCACCTCAAGGGCGCCTCCATCGAAGTCTTCCAGTCCGTTGATGCAGCGCAGCAGCGTGGACTTTCCCACACCACTTTGCCCGATGATTCCGAAGATCTCCCCCTGTCTGATCTCCAGGCTGATGTCCTGGAGAACCAGATCCTCCGGTCCATTCCCGTATGATTTGTAAAGATGACTGATACGGATCATGGCTTACTCCTTCTTTCCTGCTCCACTATCCAGAAACGTTTTCTCTCATACCTTACCTGGGTTCCCGGAATATCTAACGATGAAATCCGGCCTGACCCCTTGAAAGCACTACATTTGAGCAACTTTAGATAGACAGCAACATCGTTATATATTACAATATATGTAACGAGGTGATGCGATATGGGAATTGTTTACCAGAAGAATAAACAAACCGGAATCACGTATGTCTACCGCAATGAAGCATATTGGGACAAGGAAAAACAACAGTCCCGCGCCAGACGAGTCCTGATCGGCAAGTTGGACCCGAAGACCGGGGAAATTGTGCCAACCCGTTCCTACCGAAAAGGGACGGATCCGGCACCGGCACTGTCAAAGAAACCCGGCCCCGTTCCCATCACCAGAGTCCGCAGAGATTTCTACGGAGCCAGCTATCTTCTGGATCAGATCGGAAAAAGCACGGGGGTGGCTGCAGATCTCAAGGCCTGTTTCCCCGACCAGTACAAAATGCTGCTTTCGGTCATCTATTTCCTGATCCTGGAGGAAAACAACTCGCTCAGCCGGTTTTCCCATTGGCAGAGATTGCACGTTCACCCCTATGGGGAAGACATTCCATCGCAGCGCAGCAGTGAACTGTTTCAGGCGATCGATGAACAGCAACGGATGATGTTCTTTCGGCTTCAGGGCAAGCGCCGTATGGAAAAGGAGTACTGGGCGTTTGACATTACATCGATTTCCAGTTATTCGGAAACACTGAGCCAGGTCAAAAAAGGGCGGAACAAAGAGCATGACCGGCTTCCGCAAATTAACCTGGCCCTGCTGTTTGGTGAGCAGTCCGGTCTTCCCTTCTATTACCGGAAACTGCCGGGAAATATCACAGACGTGAAGACGGTCCGCCAGCTGATGGAAGAATTTGATGTCATGGGATACAAGAAGGTCAGTGTTCTTTTGGATCGGGGGTTTTACAGCAGGGAAAACATCAACCTGCTCTATAGAAACCACCAGAAATTCATCATCGGAGTGAAACTGGGCCTGACTTATGTCAGGGAAGCGTTGGAGGAAGAACGTGACAACCTTCAGCTCTGGTCAAACCTTCATCCGCAGTTTGGAGCCTACGGGCTGTGCCGCACCATCCAATGGGATTATGAACAAGAGCGCCCTCAAAAGGGGGATGTGATCAGAGCCCAACGCCGTGCTTATCTGCACCTGTTCTATAACCCGGAAAAAGCAGCCCGGGATCAGGCGGAAATGAATGAGTACCTGACCAGTCTTCATAATGATCTGGCCAGCAATACGCGAAAAGAATACCGCATGAAAGATTATGACCGATACTTCACGGTGACCAGCACACCCAAACGGGGACGAAAAATCATACCAAAAGAAGATACCATGCGGGAAACGGCCAGAAACTATGGGTACTTTGCTCTATTGTCCAATGAAGTCAACGATCCATTTGAGGCGCTGTCGCTCTATCGCAGCAAGGATATTGTGGAAAAAGGATTTGGCAATCTCAAAGACCGGTTGAATTTCCGGAGAATGCAGGTTTCTTCAGAACTGTCTCTGAATGGAAAACTGTTTGTTGAATTCGTCGCGCTGATTTACCTGTCCTACATCAAGAAGAAGATGCAGGATGCCAAACTGTTCGAGCAATGGACCCTGCAGGGTCTTCTGGATGAACTGGACACCATCGAACGGTTTGAGTCCCCGGAACATGGCCGCCTGCTTGGAGAAATCACTCAGAAGCAGAAGGACATATTTGTTAGCTTGGATGTGGATCCGCCCTCGTTATAAATTTCCGGGAATCCAGG
>JAXGWN010000215.1:0-3893 GCA_040773285.1 Bacillota bacterium | reverse complement strand
TACGCCGGAGCAGAGCCGGTGATGAAAAAAATTCTGGTGGCAGATCCCCTGAAAAGGCGGGACCCGGTGGTGGATTCCGGGCTGCTGACCGAAGATCCGGAAGCGGTTCTGGGGGATCCGGAGATTGAGATTGTGGTGGAGGTCATGGGGGGTACCGGGCTGGCCCGGGCGTATATCCTCCGGGCTCTGAACAGTGGAAAGACTGTGGTGACCGCCAACAATGACCTGATGGCCCAGGACGGGGAGGAACTGTTTGAGGCGGCAGCCAGAAACGGGGTGGACCTGTACTTCGAGGCCTCGGTGGCCGGGGGAATCCCCATCATCGGGCCCCTGAAGCATTCCCTGGCGGCCAACCGGATCACCCGGGTGATGGGAATCATCAACGGGACCACCAACTTTATTCTCACCAAAATGTATGATGAGGGCAGTGAGTTTTCCGAGGTGCTGAAGCTGGCCCAGGAACTGGGCTATGCGGAGACGGATCCCACCGCCGATGTGGAGGGCTGGGACGCCGCCAGAAAGATTGCCATTCTGGCATCCATCGCCTTCAATACCCGGGTGAATTTCCGGGACGTGTATATGGAAGGGATCACGAAGATCACTCCCATGGACATTGAGTATGCCCGGAAGCTGAACTGCACCATAAAACTGGTGGGGGTTGCCCGGGATTCCGGGGACTCTGTGGAGGCCCGGGTGCATCCTGTGCTGCTTCCCCTGTCCCACCCCCTGGCCAAGGTGGACGGTGTGTACAATGCGGTCTACGTGGAGGGTGACGCCGTGGGCGACGTGATGTTTCAGGGGGCCGGAGCCGGAGAGATGCCCACAGCCAGTGCGGTGACCGGGGATATTCTGGCTGTGGCCAGAAACATCGTCAAGGATGTCCGCCCCCGGGATAACTGCAGCTGCTATCTGAAAAAGAAAATTCTGTCCGTCGGGGAGACCCGGGACAAATATTTTACCCGGATGTCGGTGGTGGACCGGCCCGGGGTGCTGGCCCAGATTGCCGGGGTGTTTGGACGCAAGGATGTGTCCATCGATTCCCTGATCCAGACCAAGCACTGTGAGGGGATGGCCGATCTGGCCCTGATCACGGATGTGGTACTGGACTCCAATTTCCGGGCGGCTCTGGAAGAGATCAAGGATCTGGAACCGGTGAAGGCCATTGAGAGCGTGATCCGGGTGGAACAGGACAGTTAGGAGGAGCGTATGGGAATTACAGTTCAGAAGTTCGGGGGCACATCGGTGGCCGATCCGGACTGCATCCGGCGGGTGGCTGCCCGGGCGGTGCGCTGCAAAGAGGAGGGCAACCGGGTGGTGCTGGTGGTTTCGGCCATGGGCCGTTCCACCAATAAAATGATTGCCCTGTCCCAGGAGATCACGGAGCGTCCGGATCCCCGGGAAATGGATATGCTTCTGTCCACCGGGGAACAGGTGACCATTTCCCTGATGGCTATGGCCCTGCAGGAAATGGGACATCCGGCGGTATCCCTGACCGGAGGGCAGGCAGGAATCATTACGGATCCGGTGTTCGGCCGGGCAAAAATTGACGACATAGACACCACCAGACTGGTCCGGGAACTGGAACAGGATAAAATCGTGGTGGTGGCCGGTTTTCAGGGAAGGAGCCCGGACGGGGAGATCACCACGCTGGGCCGGGGCGGCTCGGATACCACGGCGGTGGCCCTGGCGGCAGCCCTGAAGGCGGACGTCTGCGAGATCTATACCGATGTGGACGGAGTATACACCACGGATCCCCGGGTGGTTCCGGAGGCCAGGAAACTGGAGCGGATCAGTTATGATGAGATGCTGGAGATGGCCAGCCTGGGAGCCCTGGTTCTGCAGCCCCGATCCGTGGAGTTTGCCAAGCAGTTCAATGTGAAAATACACGTGCGGTCCAGTTTCCATGACGGACCCGGCACGATTGTGGAGGAGGATCCGGATATGGAAAAGAATGTGATCGTAAGCGGGGTGGCCTTTGACACCCGGGTGGCCAAGATCACCATCAGCAGTGTTCCCGATGTGCCTGGAGTGGCCATGACCATTTTCCGCCGTCTGGCCGGACACAGCATTAACGTGGACATGATCGTCCAGAGCAATCACCGGGGTGAGGTGAACGATATCTCCTTTACGGTGTCCACAGGGGATTCCCGCAAGGCACTGGAGACCATGGAGGAACTGAATACGGAACTGAAGGCCGGAGGGATCAGTTTTGATGATACAGTGTCCAAGCTGAGCATCGTGGGCGCGGGCATGCAGTCCAATCCCGGTGTGGCGGCAGCCATGTTTGAGGCTCTGGCAGAGGCGGACATCAACATTCAGATGATCTCCACCTCGGAAATTAAAGTCAGCTGCATTATCGCCCGGGATGACGTGCAGAATGCAGTCCGGGCGGTTCACGAAAAGTTCGGCCTGGAGAGCATCTGATATGAAGCAGGTGATCGTGGGGGTAACCGGGGCCAGTGGCACCATCTATGCGGACCGGCTGATCCGCTGTCTGCTGGAGGCGGACCGCAGTGTGCACCTGGTGGTGACGGAGGCCGGTCGGCAGGTGGCTGCCTATGAGATGGACTGGCAGCTGACCGGGGATAAGACCGCCGACGGGGCCTGGCTGCAGGAGCATTTTGCCTCAGACCGCCTGACCCTTTATGGAAATGAGGAGATTGGCAGCCGGCTGGCCTCGGGATCCGCCCGGATGGAGGCCATGGTGGTAATCCCGGCCAGCATGGGAGCCGTCAGCGGGATTGCCTGCGGCCGCAGCCAGAATCTTTTGGAGCGCAGTGCCGATGTGATCCTGAAGGAGCGGCGCCCCCTGATCCTGATGCCCCGGGAGACCCCGCTCAGCACCATCCATCTGGAGAATCTTCTGAAACTTTCCCGGATGGGAGTGGACATCATTCCGGCGATGCCGGCCTTTTACAACCGGCCTGAGTCCATTATGGACATGGTGGATTTCCTGGTGGGCCGGGTGCTGGATCATCTGGGCATCGATATGGATCTGTACCATCGTTGGGAGGGAAACTGAAATGATCAGGAAAGCCATTATTCCGGCGGCGGGTCTGGGGACCCGGTTCCTGCCGGCCACCAAGGCGGTTCCCAAGGAGATGATTCCTGTGGTGGACCGTCCGGCCATTGAGTATATCGTGGAGGAGGCTGTGGCCTCCGGCATCCGGGACATCCTGATTGTTACCGGCCGCAACAAGCAGTCCCTGGAGGATCATTTCGACCGGGCCTTTGAACTGGAGAGCATTCTGGAGGCCAAGGAAAATCTGGATCTTCTGGAAGTGGTGCGCCGCAGCACCAATATGGCCCGGATCTATTTTATCCGGCAGCAGGAGGCCAGGGGGCTGGGACATGCGGTCCTGTGCGGACGGGAATTTGCCGGAGGGGAACCGGTGGCGGTTCTTCTGGGGGATGACCTCATTGTTTCCGGAAAGCCCTGCCTGAAGCAGATGATCGATGAGAAGGAGCGTCTGGGAGGAAACATTGTGGCCACCATGGAGGTTCCTGAGAAGGATGTCTCCAAATACGGCATCATTGGGGGAAAGCGCCACAGTGAAAGGGTGCTGAAGGTGGAGGAGATGGTGGAAAAACCGGCTCCCGCTGAGGCCCCGTCCAACCAGGCCATTATTGGCCGCTACATCCTCAACCCGGAGATCTTTGATATCCTGACCCGGACTGACCCGGGCCGGGGAGGGGAGATCCAGCTGACCGATGCCCTGAAAGCCCTGGGAGAAACACAGGATATTTTTGGGTATCAGTTTATCGGAAAACGCTACGATACCGGAGACAAACTGGGATACCTGAAGGCTACGGTGGAGTTTGCCCTGGCCCGGCCGGAATTCCGCAGCGAATTTTATGACTATCTGGAAAATCTTTTGGATGAGGGACGCTAG
>JAXGWN010000214.1:0-3943 GCA_040773285.1 Bacillota bacterium | reverse complement strand
GTTACTCTTTGTCCTGCATTGCCATATTGTAGGTTAGGATTTCCAGATGCACCGACAGATCCACATTCCTGACCTGTACATCGTAAGGAACCGTCACCACCCGGGGGGCAAAGTTAAGGATGGATCGGACCCCGGCCGCAATCATGAGGTCAGCAATTTTCTGAGCCTCCTCACCGGGTACCGCAATAATCCCGATATCCGGTTTCAGTTCCCGGCATACATCGTAAATGGTATCGGAGTGCAGGATCTTGACCCCCTGCACCTTTTTCCCCACCTTGATGGGGTCCACATCGAAGATCGCCCGGTTTTTAAAACCCCGTTCCCGGAATCCCTCATACATGCTGAGTGCCAGGCCCAGTTTTCCGGCCCCCACAATCACCACATCCCACTGCTTGTTGAGACCCAGAATCCCGGCAATGCTTTCGTACAGGGTAGGCACATCGTAGCCCACACCCCTGGTCCCAAACTCCCCGAAATAAGCCAGGTCCTTACGTACCTGGGCAGAGGTGGCGCCGGTGCTGTCAGCGATATCGCTGGAGGAAATGGTGGAAATACCCTGTTTCATCAGTCGCTTCAGATATCTGGAATATACGGACAGCCGCATAATGGTGGCTTCCGGAATCTTAAAACTTTTCATCGTTCACGCTCCTTCAGTGGTGGCATGTTCCCGGCGTCACAAGTATACATTCATTATACTGTATCATTTGCTGTCTTTCAAAAAATATTCACGGGCGTACGCCACCATATAGATGGAACCGGCAATACAGATCAGGTCCTCCGGGCCGGCCAGGCTCAGGGCCTTCTCCACCGCCGCCTGAATATCCTCCTCCTCATAGACATGAGGTGTGTACTTGGCGGCCTCCAGGGTCATGGCTCTCCAGTCCCCCGCACGGGGACTGTTGGGCCGGGTCACCACAATTATATCGGCCAGGGGGCCCAGTTGGGCCATAACCTTCACCCGCTGCTTATCCGCCAGCATACCAATCACATAAATCAGCCGGTCGTACCGGTAGATCACGTTGAGGCTGCGCTTCAGACGGATGGCCCCATCCAGATTGTGGGCGGCATCCAGCAGCACCTGAGGCTTTTTGCGGACCATTTCCAGCCGGGCCGGCCAGAAGGACCGTCTGAGTCCCTGCTGCAGCACCTCATCGGAAATTTTGAACCCCTGACCGTTCAGGAGCCTGATGATCAGGGCCACCGTGGTTCCATTGATGGCCTGGTGGGCCCCCACCAGGGGAGTGAACAGTTCCAGGCTCCAGCCTTCACTGTCCTTCACCCGGAAGCGGGTTCCCCGCTCATCCAGTTCCAGCACGTTATAATACAGATCCCGGCCCACCTGATACAGGTCGGACTCCTGGGCAAGAGCCCTTCCGGAGATTTCCTCCAGGGCATCCGGCTCCTCGGCGGCAGTAACCACCGGGACCCCCCTCTTGATGATTCCTGCCTTCACCGAAGCAATCTCCCGGATGGTGTTTCCCAGGTACTCCATGTGGTCCATGGTGACATTGGTGATCACGGACACCAGGGGTATAATCACGTTGGTGGAGTCAATGGCTCCCCCCAGACCCACTTCCATGACGGCTATGTCCACCTTCTGCTCATGAAAGTACATCAGGGCCAGGGCAGTGGAAACCTCGAATCCCGTGGGATGCTCCAGTCCCTTATTGAGCATCTCCCCGATCCTCTCCCGGATCACCGTGGTGATCCGGGCCAGATCCTCCTCAGGAATCCACTGCTGACCGATCTGTATCCGCTCCCGGTAATCGTAGAGATGGGGAGAGATAAACATGCCGGTTTTATAGCCGGCCTCCTGCAGCACCGATACGGTCATGGCCGTGGTGGAGCCTTTTCCATTGGTCCCGCCTATGTGGACAAACTTCATTTCCCTTTCCGGGTTCCCCAGGGCCGCCATCAGCTGTTCAATTCTTTCCAGCCCCGGGTGCCAGCCGAACACATCCAGATTCAGCAGATATTCCAGGGATTCCTCATAATTCATCGCTTCACCTATCCCAGCCGCTCCAGGCTGGCCAGAACGCTATTGCGTTTCTCCAGATAATCCTCCAGTTTGGCCTTCTCTCCGGCCACCACGTCCTCCGGTGCTTTGGCCAGAAATCCGGCATTGTTCAGTTTGGATTCCAGACGGCCCACTTCCTGATCCAGTTTTTCCTTCTCTTTGGTAAGCCGTCTCCGCTCCACCTCAAAGTCGATCATGCCGGCCAGGGGCATATAGATCCGCACCCCGGTAATCACCGCTGAGGCCGCCTGCTGTACTTCGGTTCCGGCCAGCTGGACTTCCACAGAGGATGCCTGGGCCAGATGTTCTATGTAACTGGCGGCGACCCGGAGCATCTCAGCCACTTCCGGGCGATCCGGCTGCACAATCACCTGGGCCTTCCGGCCGGCCGGTACGTTCATCTCCGCCCGGATATTCCGGACCGCCCGGATGATCTCCATAACGGTCTCCATATCCCCCGCGGCAGGATCTGCCATCCTGGACGGATCCGCCACAGGCCAGGGGGCCTTCATCAGGGTGTCTCCTTCGTGGGGCAGATGCTGCCAGATCTCCTCTGAAATAAACGGCATAAAGGGATGCAGCAGGGCCATGGTTCCGGTCAGCACGGTACTGAGAACGTACTGCACCGTGGTCCTGTCCTCCTGATTTTCCCGGGCATAGAGCCGGGGCTTGGCCAGTTCAATGTACCAGTCGCAGAAGGTGTTCCAGGTAAAATCATAGATGGACTGGGCAGCGTCCCCCAGTTCATAGGCCCCCAGCTGGCGGGTCACCTGGTCCGCGGTCCGGTGATACTGCCCCAGAATCCAGCGGTCCGCCAGAGTCAGGCTTTCCTCTGCGGGCACCTGTCCCCCGTAGTCCTCCAGATTCATCATCAGGAAGCGGGAGGCATTCCAGATCTTATTGGTGAAGTTCCGGATTCCCTCCAGCCGGTCCGGCTGAAACTTCAGATCGTTTCCTGGAGTATTTCCGGTCACCATCATGAAGCGGAGGGTATCTGCCCCATACTGCTCAATGATCTCCAGGGGATCCACACCATTTCCCAGGGACTTCGACATTTTTCTTCCCTGGCTGTCCAGGATCAGTCCATGGATGAAGATCTCCCGGAAAGGAACCTCTTTCTGAAATTCCAGGGCCATGAACATCATCCGGGCCACCCAGAAAAAAATGATGTCCCGTCCGGTCACCAGGACGCTGGTGGGATAGAAATGCTCCAGTTCCCGGGTATCTTCCGGCCATCCCAGGGTCTCAAAAGGCCACAGTCCCGAGGAAAACCAGGTATCCAGCACATCGGGGTCCTGGGTGAGAGAGGCTTCTCCGCAGATGGGGCAGCGTTCCGGATCCTCCCGGCTCACCACCATCTCCCCACAGGTGCAGTACCAGACGGGGATCCGGTGTCCCCACCACAGCTGCCGGGAAATACACCAGTCCCGGATGTTTTCCAGCCAGGAAGAATATACTTTGGTGAACCGCTCCGGCACAAATCTGGCCTCTCCCCGGTTCACCGCCTCTATGGCCGGTGCGGCCAAAGGCGCCATCTTCACAAACCACTGGTTGGAAACCAGGGGCTCGATCACGGTATCACAGCGGTAGCAGTGACCCACGCTGTGGCTGTAGTCCTCGGTCTTCACAAGGACCCCCAGACGGTCCAGTTCCTCCACCAGCTTCAGCCGGCACTCCCGGCTGTCCATTCCGGCATAGGCTCCGGCCTCTTCTGTCATGATCCCGTCCTTGCCGATGACCACCACGTGGGGAAGGCTGTGGCGGCCGGCAATCTCAAAGTCGTTGGGATCATGGGCCGGGGTTATCTTCACTGCACCCGATCCAAAGGAGGGATCCACGTATTCGTCGGCCACCACAGGGATCTCCCGGTTCACCACCGGCAGAATCAGGGTTTTCCCCACCATATCCCGGTAACGGGGATCCTCC
>JAXGWN010000213.1:0-3987 GCA_040773285.1 Bacillota bacterium | reverse complement strand
GGAAAAACGGACCCTGCACCACATGAAGACCACTGCCCGGGTGGCGGCGGAACTGGGGGCCGACTGGGTGAAAATCCCTTATTGTGAGGATTTCGATCAGGTGGTGGACACCTGCTATGTTCCGGTGGTGGTGCTGGGTGGGGTCAACAATCCTGACAAGAAGGCGGTGCTGTCCATGATCCGGGATGCCATGGATGCCGGAGCTTCCGGAGCCACTGTGGGAAGAAACATCTGGCAGGCGGAGGATCCTGCTGCCATGACCCGGGCCATTGCCGGCATCATCCACAGGAATCTGAGCCTGGATGAGGCTCTGGAGATTCTGTAGCATGGCAGCGGACCGGAAACTTAATGGGGTCCGGGGCCTGGTGGTGGACATTGACGGGACTCTGTTCCGGGGTCCCCGCCTGATGCCCGGAGCCCGGGAGTTTTTCAGTTTTCTGGAAACCAGGGGCATTTCCTATGTGGTGGCCACCAACAACACCAGATCAGGGGCAACCTACAGCCGCCGCTTCAGGGAGGCCGGCATCTCCCTGGGAGAGGAGCATATCCTTACCTGCGCCGGAGCCACGGCGGATTACCTGGGGAAGAATTATCCCCCGGGAGCCAGGGTCTATGTGATCGGGAAAGAAGACCTCAGGGAGGAGATCTCCGCCCGGGGATTCGCCCTTCTTTCCGGGATGGAGGAGCCGGCGGATCTGGTGGTGGTGGGGGGAGACTTTGATCTTACCTACAGGAAACTGAAGGAGGCGGTTCTCCATATCCAGGGGGGCGCCCGGCTGATCGGCACCAATCCGGATCTGCTGATTCCCACCGAGGAGGGGCTGATTCCCGAGGCTGGAACCACCCTGGCTGCCCTGGAGGCGGCCACTGGAATCCGTCCGGTGATCATAGGGAAGCCGGAGCACATTCTGTTTGATCTGGCTCTGGACAAGATGGGGGTGACTCCGGAGGAGGCAGCCATGCTGGGGGACCGGCTGGAAACGGATATCCTGGGGGGACGCCAGGCCGGCCTGATGACCATCCTGGTGGAAACCGGAGTGGACAGCCGCCGTACCGCTGCCATGAAAGGGATCCATCCGGATCTTACCGTTAAGAGCCTCCGGGATCTGATAGCCCTCTGGGAGGAACAGAAATAGAAGAATAAGCCCGGAAAAGGCATAAAGGCGCTAAATCGCCGCTAAATGCCCCTTTTCCGGGCTTTTATGCGCTATGATATGTGCAAAAATATCACATCAGAGGTGCATCATGAAGAAACAGAAAACAGAGACCCTGCTGCATTATCCTGATTTTGTACTGGAGGAGCCCAGAAACGGGTATCCCCGGGTACGGCTCAGCCGCCCGCTGGTCCTGAAGGAAGGGGACCGGGATGAGACTCTCCGGCAGTTCCTCCTGATACACCGGCGTCTCAGATCCCGGAGGATCCGGTCCCTGGATTTCCTGGCCCGGCTGCCGGAAAACGGCAGCGCACTGACGGGGGATCTCTGGAACCGTCTGAGAAACACCTGGCGACGGGAAGGACGGAAAAGCCGCAGGTTTCTCAGAACCCATCTGATTCAGATGGCGGACCGTTCCGGCCGGAAGGAAATACAGGAACTGGCGGGAAGTGCCGGAAAGTGTCTGAGGGAACTGGAGGAGGTTCTGGTAAAACCGGAACCGGGAAGGGACTCCTTCCGCCGGCTGATACAGGTTCTGGAACAGGAGGAAATTCTGTACTGCCGGGTGGCGGGAATGCTGGAGGATCTTGTGGAAAAGAAAAAGCCTGTGTTATAATAGAACCGGTTCCAAAAAGAGAGGTGAAGCCATGGAAAAGAAGGTGACCATCAACGATGTGGCCGTCCGGGCCGGTGTGGCCAAGTCCACGGTCTCCCGGGTGTTCAGCCCCGGGGAATCCGTATCGGACAGAACCCGCCACAGGGTTATGGAAGTGGCCCGGGAACTGGGATATGAGCCGGACCCCCTGGCCCGGGCCCTGTCCTCCAGCCGGACCGGGACCATAGCTATTGTGGTTCCCAATATGGAGTCGGTGCATATCAGTCAGATAATCCGGGGGATCATGAGTGTAATGACCCGGGAAGGGTATTCCATCATTACGGTGGATACCTCGGAAAACTACGGTCTGGAGGCCCCGGTGATCAAGCCTCTGTCCCATCAGTTGGTGGACGGACTGATCAACTGCTACAGCGCGGCGGACTCGGAGATCGCCCGGGTGGCGGCCAGCAAACCGGTGGTCTGTGTAGGGGACCGTCCGGACTCGTATCCGGCAGATTTCCTTTCTATTGACTACCGGAAAGGCTACCACCTGATGGCAGCCCATCTGCGCAGTCAGGGAGTCCGCCGCCTCCATATGATCCAGGGACGGGAAACACCCAATACCCGCCATCAGGGGGAACTGTTCGTGGAGGAGGCCCGCAGGGAGGGCTTTTCCCTGGACGAAACCGGAGTCTGGTTCGGAAACTGGACCCCCTTTGCCGGATACGATGCCATGCGCCGGCTGCTGAAGGAGCCGGATCCCCCGGATGCGGTGGTGTTTGCCTCCGACTTCATGGCGTTCGGCGCCATGCGGGCTGTGGCGGAAGCCGGGCTCAGGGTTCCCGGGGATCTCCGGATCTGCGGCCTGGATGACTCTCTGATCAGCAAGTATACGCTGCCGCCCCTTACCACTCTCAAGTTCAGCCCGTTCCGGCTGGGCATGGAGGCAGCCCAGATGCTGCTGGCCCGTTTCCGGGAACCGGACGCCGGGGCCATGGAAAAGATTCTGCCGGTGGAACTGGAGATACGGGATTCAAGCGGACCCGTCGGGGACCTCAAACAAGACTAGGAGGTACTACAGAATGAAACAGTTTTATATGCCCACCCGCATTGTGCACGGGACCGGAAGCCTCAGCCGCCTGCCGGAGTTTCTGGCTCCGGAGGATCATGTTTTTCTGGTAACTGACAAGACACTGGTGGGAATCGGTCTGGCCAAAAAGGTCATGGACCTGGTGGCTGACCGGGGTGCCCGCTGCACGGTATACAGCGAGGTGCCGGTGAATCCCCGGGAAGATGAGGTGAACCGGGCTCTTGAACTGGCCCGGGAGAAGGAGTGTAACTGCGTGATTGCCCTGGGAGGCGGGTCTCCCCTGGATGTGGGCAAGATGGTGGCCTTCCTGCTGACCAACCCCGGCCGGCTGGAGGAGTACCAGTGGGACGGACGACCCACTGAGGCTCCCATGGCCAAACTGATCAACATTCCCACCACGGCAGGAACCGGCAGCGAGGTTACCTCCACCGCGGTAATCATCAGCCGCAACACCAAGAAGGGAATCAAGCGGGATGACCTGTTTGCCCTGGCCGCCATCATTGATCCTCAGGTGATGAGCACCATGCCTCCCTTTATCACGGCTACCACCGGGATCGATGCGTTCACCCATGCCTATGAGGCCTACGTTGGCCTCGGTGCCAATCCCATTACCGATGCCTGGGCTCTGGAGGCCATGAAACTGATCATCGGTTATCTGCCCAGAGCTTATGCAAATGGGAATGATCTGGAGGCCCGGGAAAAGGTGGCCCAGGCCGCGGTGCTGGCCGGTGTGGCCATGGACCAGGCGGGTCTGGGGTTTGTCCACAGCTGCTCGGGACCGGTGGCCAGCCATTACAACGTGGCCCATGGACTCAGCAATGCGGTGTTCCTTCCTTACGCCCTCAGCTTCAACCTGATTGCCTGTCCGGAAAAGCATGCGGAGATCGCCCGGCTGTTCGGTGCGGATCTGTCCGGCCTGTCTCCCCGGGAGGCGGCCGGCCAGGCGGTGGAGTGCGTGCTGGGGCTTCTGGAGGATCTGGAGATTCCGGCGGACCTTACCAATTATTTTGAAAAAGATGAGGACATCCCCCGGTTCGCCCAGGAGGCCTGTGATATGTTCCTGATGAGAAACAATCCCAGACGCCCCAGACCGGAGCAGCTGATCCCTGTATTTGAAGCAATTCTGAAAGGATAGCTGAGACTATGTC
>JAXGWN010000212.1:0-3989 GCA_040773285.1 Bacillota bacterium | reverse complement strand
TCATCTGGGCAATCACCGGGAGGTCCGGTGCCACCCGGCGGGCAGCGGTAACGGCTGCTTTGCACTCTGAAAGTTCCATCATGGTTTCGATCAGGATCAGATCGGCTCCCCCCTCAGCCAGCCCTCTGATCTGCAGGGCAAAAGCATCCTCCAGTTCATCATAGCTGAAAGGTCCCATGGGCTGCACCAGTCCCCCGGTGGGACCGACAGAACCGGCCACCAGAGCCCTGTCGCCGGCAGCCTGCCGGGCCAGTTCAGCCCCGGCCCGGGCCAGTTCGTAACTTTGGTCCTGAAGACTATAGTCAGCCAGTTTCAGGGAGTTTGCCCCGAAGGTGTTACTCTCAATAATCCGGGCACCGGCCTCCACATAGGCCCGGTGTATCCCCAGGATCGCTTCCGGTTCCTCCAGGTTCCACAGTTCAGGACACCCGCCGGAAGGAAGTCCTGCCTCCTGAAGCATGGTCCCCATGGCTCCGTCACACACCAATATTTCGTCTGGATCAAACTGTATCCGCAAGGCCATCCTCCCTTTCCCCGGCCACCGGTATGGTAAACCAGAATACGCTTCCGCCTTCAGGCGACTCCTCCACCCCAACGGCCCCTCCGTGGGACTCCACCACATGCTTCACTATGGAAAGACCCAGTCCGGTCCCTCCATAATCCCGTGAACGGTCCCGGTCCACCCGGTAAAACCTCTCGAAAATTCTTTTTCTGGCCTCTTCCGGAATTCCGATCCCGTCATCGCTTACCCGGATTCTTACGAACTCCTCTTCCAAGCCGGCTTCCACCCGGACCCGGGTTCCTTCCCCGATATACTTGATGGCATTATCCACCAGATTGATGATCACCTGACTCAGCCAGTCGGGATCCCCCTGAACCGGGGGAAGATCCTCGGGATACAGGCATTCCAGCAGGACACCCCGGGACTGTGCCAGCTTTCCGTACTGCTTCAGAATCTTGCTGCAGATTTTCCCCAGTTCCACCGGCTGCAGTTTCATCAGGATACCGGGATCCTCCAGCCGGGCGAGATTCAGAAGGTCTTCCGCCAGCCGGTTCAGCCGGGCGGTTTCACTGTCAATTATTTTCAGGAACCGCACTGCAGTCTCCCGGTCGTCCAGGGCACCATCCAGCAGGGTTTCCGTAAATCCCCGGATGGCCGTAAGGGGCGTCTTCAGTTCGTGGGACGCATTGGCCACAAATTCGGTCCTTACGGTCTCTGCCCGGACAATCTCGGTAACATCATGGAATGAAATCACCACGGAATCCACCCGATCCTCGTCCAGCACCGGAATCAGCACCGCCTCCAGAATCTTCTGTTCCGGAAGATAGACCTTGACTTCCATACTGCGAAGCCTGTTTTCCTTTACTGCCTTCCGAAAGGCCCTGTCCAGCCGGTAATCCCGCAGTACCTGCAGATTATGCTGCCCCCGGCTTTCCTCCCGGTCCCTGCCGAACAGCCGGGAAGCCATGGAGTTCATCAGGCGGACCCTTCCCTCCCGGTCCAGAAGCACCACTGCATTGTTCAGATTGTTGAGAACATCCTCCAGTTCCTCTTTTACCTGTTCCACTCTTTCCAGGGTATTCTTCAGATCTCCGGCCATCTGATTGATGCCCCGGGCCAGAACACTCAGTTCGTCCCGGGTCCCGGGGTATACCCGGATGCCGAAGTCCCCCTGACGGATCGCATCCACCGCCCTGGACATTTCCCCCAGAGGACGGGACAGCCGCCGGCTGAAATACAGGCCGGCCATAAGTGCCACCAGGGAAGCCGCCAGCAGGGACGTCCATTCCAGTATCCTGAGGCTCCGGGGGATCCGGTTCACCTCCGCCAGGGTACGGCTGATCCGTACATAGGCCTGGATTTGGCCGTCCAGATACACCGGACGGGCCACATAAAGATAGTCCTCCCCCAGGGTTTCGGAAAATCGGCTGCGGACTCCCAGGCCGGTCAGCCTGGCCTCCACCAGTTCCTCCCGGTCCAGATGGTTTCCCATCTCCAGACGGTCTCTTTCAGTCTCGGCCAGAACCCGTCCCTCCAGGTCCACCACGGTGACCCGTGCCCCGGTCTGTTCCCTGAATTCCCCGGCGATCGTTCCCAGCCGGTCCCCATTTTCCTCCTCCAGCAGCAGGGTCAGGGTCTGGCTCAGGGAAAAGGACTGGTGGATCAGTTCATCCTGCAGATTTCTGCGGTTGTAATCCCCGTACATCCGGTTGAATGTGGGGATGAATACCAGAAGCAGCAGCAGGATCATCCCCAGATAACTGGCTGCCAGTTTATGGCTGATCCGGGTGAACATCAGCGGATCTCCCGGAACTTATACCCAACGCCCCGTACCGTAAGGATGAATCGGGGATTGGCAGGATCCTCTTCCACTTTTTCCCGGAGATGCCGTACGTGAACATCGATGGTCCGGGTATCCCCGAAGAAACTTTCCCCCCATACCTGCTCCATGAGAATTTCCCGGCTCATTACCCGTCCGGGAGCCTTCATCAGCAGTTCCAGGATACGGAATTCCGTGAGGGTCAGAGGGACCTCCTGTCCATCCCGCAGCACCTGATGCCGATCCGGAATCAGGGTCAGATCTCCGGAGGCCAGCACCTTTTCCCCGGGAACAGAGAAGCTCTCTTCTGTCCGCCGCAATACTGCACGGATCCTGGCCAGCAGTTCCCGAACCGAAAACGGTTTGGTCATATAGTCATCCGCCCCCAGTTCCAATGCCAGAACTTTATCAAATTCCTCAATCCGGGCGCTTACCATGATCACCGGTATCCGGCTCACTCCCCGGATTCTGCGGCACAGTTCCATCCCATCCAGCCCGGGAACCATAATATCCAGCAGAGCCAGATCCGGCCGGTCCTGTTCAAAGGCCTCCCACGCCTTACGGCCGTCCCCATAGGAGGTGACCTGGTAACCCTCCTGTTTCAGGTTGAATTCAATCAGTTCACGGATGCTGGCCTCATCCTCCACCACCAGTATTTTTCTCCCCATGGTGCACCTCATTTCTCATAATTCCTGCATTCTGATTCTACAGAAAAAAAACAGGGCGGACAAGCCGCCCTGCAGATCTTAAATTTTGAAATCGGTCCAGCGGATCTTGGGCTCCTTGGCAGCCTTGACCTCGTCAGGACGTCCAATGATGGTGGTGTGGGGTGCTCCCTTCACCATCTCGGGATTTTCCTCGCACTCCTTGGCAATTTTCCCAAGAATCTCGGCAAATTTCTCCAGGGTTGCCACCGACTCGGTCTCGGTGGGCTCAAACATCATGGCCTCTTCCACAATCAGCGGGAAGTAGATTGTGGGCGGATGGTATCCGTAGTCCAGCATCCGTTTGGCAATATCAGTGGTATGAATGCCCTGTGCTTTTTGTCTTGCCGGTGTGGCAATGAACTCGTGCATACTTCTTCTTCCGTCCTGGGCAATATCGAAGTGCTCACGCACCAGGCTCTTCAGGTAATTGGCATTAAGGACTGCCATCTGGGAAGCCTCCTTGAGGCCTTCACGTCCCAGTGCCCGGATGTAGGTATAGGCTCTTACCAGGACGCCAAAGTTGCCATAGAAAGACTTCATCCGGCCAATGGAATCGGGACGGTCGTAATCAAAGTAGAAGCGGTCCTCCACCTTATCGTATTCCACCGTGGGCCGGGGCAGGAACGGGGCCAGAAACTCCTTGACGCCCACAGGACCGGCTCCGGGGCCACCACCGCCGTGAGGGGTGCTGAACGTTTTATGGAGATTCAGGTGAACCACGTCAAATCCCATATCCCCGGGTCTGGTCATCCCCATAATGGCATTGGCATTGGCTCCATCGTAATACAGAAGGCCGCCGGCATCATGGACGATTCTGGCAATCTCCTCAATATTTTTCTCGAACAGTCCCAGCGTGCTGGGGTTGGTAAGCATCAGGGCGGCGGTATCGTCCCCCACCACTGCCTTCAGGGCATCCAGATCCACGTCTCCGTCCTTGGTGGACTTGATCTCCACCACCTTG